>PABD01000114.1 GCA_002702685.1 Planctomyces sp. | reverse complement strand
TTGGCGGTGTAGTGGTTCATGATGATCCGCTGGTTGACTTTGATCTGGGTATTGGCGGCGCCATACGGGTTCGGGTTCAGACCGAGATCGAGAATCATTTCTTCGGGAGTGCTCGACACCCGGCAGAAGTTAGCGTAACCGGCATTGATATTGGAATCGTCGATGGTGATCGTCGGAGCCTGGCGCTGTTCGGTAGTAGACTCGGTTTGGGGAGTGTCGTCAGCTGTGCTCATCGTGGCTAATCCTGAATAGAGTGTTAGGTCGTCCGGGGGAGAAAAAGACAGTAAACCCGTCAGGGAAGGAACGAGTTGAACGTCATTCCGAATGTCTTCCGGGGGTAATAACGAATCGCCGTATCGAACGGGAAAGTGAAGTGATGCTCGTCAGGTATCATCTCGCCTGTGAATCAGGCGGGAGCCCGGTGCGATTGCCCTAAATGCTATCGCATGTACACTTTACACGCAACTGTGAGCCGGAATAAACACGAAAAATGAACCCTTTTGCGACGTTCGCGGAAAGCGAGAACTGTCCCCGGTTCGCGGGTCTCCGATCAGCTGATCCGATCAGCTCATCTGGTCAGCGAATCTGAAAGCGTTTCCGTCAGAGGCGGAAGTGGAAGGTATTGCGGATGTACCGCCAGAGCCATTGTCCGGCGGTCCGTTCGTCGACGAGAAATCGGGCCTGTCCGCGGAGGCCGGTGCGAAGCAGATCGACATCATCCGTCAATGCGACCCGCGCAAGGTAAGAGGTATTCTGCAGGCGTTCGTTCCCCTGTTCATCGGTGGCGGTGGCGAGTGGTCCTCCTGCTTTGTTCGAGAGTGCTTCCGGGGCGAACTCCAACGGACGATCGCCAATCTCGGTCACCCGCGCGACGTAGGTTTCATTCGGCAGGTGTGAGAATTTCAGTTCGACTTCTTCTTCCAGTTGAAGGTCGTCGCGCTGCTCCTGTTCGATCACCAGTTGCGCGACGAAATTCTCATCCGGGGCGATGCTCATCAGATGGGTTTTCGGTTCCAGGTACGCCTTGATATTGGCTTTGTCGAGTGGTGTTCCCGTCCAGCGGCTGAGGCTGTGGTTCATCGGATCGACCTTCGGTTCGGGACGACGCGGCGCCGCAATGATCCGTCCGGCGATCGGTGCCCGGACCTCCAGTTCCTCGAACTGTTTTTCCAACTGGCTGATGAGACGTTTCAGATTGTCGCGACTCTCCCGGAGATAGGTGCCCTCATCGAAATTGTTCGACTTGTCCGCCGTGTTGATTCGGACTTCCGTATCTTTAAGCTCGGTCCGATACTGTTGTAGTTCAAGTTCTTTTTCGATGTTGGACATCCGCATCAAAACAGTGCCCGGTTCCACAACATCGCCCGGTTCGACGAAGATTTCCTCGATGACGCCATCGGTCGTCGTGTAGACGTGTTTGAGGTCGGTCGGCTCGAGCAGCACCGGAGATTCCAGATGCCACGGGATCGGGATCATCATCGTCCCCGTTACCAGGGCCGCGAGCACGATCAGACTGAATCCCAGCCGGACTTTACTGATAGGTTCTTGTCGTGGTGCCATGAGAATCTGGTAGACCGCCTGTCCCATCCCCCAGAAAATGCTGACGACCGAGAAAAACGCAAGCGTGATCCCGATGCTCTGAAGTTCGTACGGTTTCAGGACGGTGTAGAGAAAAAGGGTGATACCAAACACAACGATCCAGCGGTACAGCCACGCTGAAATCGCAAACAGTATAAACCAGAATCGACCCGAAGTGGGCATCGTTCTGTCGGGTTTCGGTTCGATTCCGAGACAGAACCACGCGAACTTCTCCCGCAGCGTTTTGTCGGCCTTGGGACGCAGGTTCGGAATCTCCAGGAAGTCGCTCATCATGTAGTAACCGTCGAATCGCATCAGCGGGTTGGCGTTGAAGATGACGGTGGTCACCGTGGTGACAAAGAAGAGGTTGAGCGCGAGGTGATGCAATAACCCCGGTTGTGTAAACCACCACGTATAGATGGCAATTGCGGAGATGAAGACCTCCACGATGATTCCGGCCGCGCCGATCAGAATACGATGCCACTTGTTGCGCATCATCCAGCTGTCGGTGACATCGCAGTAAAGCGTGGGGGAAAAGACCAGCAGCATCACCCCCATTTCATGGCATTCACCTCCGAAATGCAGGCAACTCATTCCGTGACCGAATTCGTGCAGGATCTTGATCAGCGCGAGCGTGACCCAGAGATAGATCAGGTTCGGCCAGCCGAAGAACTGCTGGAACTCCGGCAGCTTTGCCTGAAAGGTACTGAAGTTCACCAGCAGCAGCACCCAACTCGAAATCACGAATGCCGATGCCAGAAAGATAAAGAGGGGGTGGAACAGAAACTTCACGTACGGATACAGAAACCGGAGCGTAGGTTCCGGATCCCAACCGGGAAGCCGTAGGTAAAGCAGATTCTTGACGGCGTTCCACCGCTTTTTTTTGTCCTGTTCCCGCTGGATTTCGAGGAGCGATGCTCCCTGGCCGGGGCGATCACTGTAAACGATGTTTTTCTTATGCAGCTCGGTAACCAGCCCCTGCACGTCGGACAGTTGCAGGTGCAGTGAAGGGAACTCTTCGCAGAGTGCCTTCTCAAGTTGCTCGAGATTCCGCTCACCGTTCAACAATTCGAGGCAGCGTTGCTGTTCCGGATCGAGTCGGTGATACTTGAGCCCGACGGGATCTTTGACGACCCACGAAGGGACACCCCGGTACTCCACCCGTTTCACCACCAGGTCCGGGCGCATCTTGAACGGGATGGGCCGTTGGCTGGAGGGAACCATGGAGGAATCGACCGAGTGCAACATCTTGCGGGACTTCGTATGCGATAGGGGTTACGAGCGCTTTTGAACAGCCTTGTGCGA
Source organism: Planctomyces sp. (assembly GCA_002702685.1). Lineage (GTDB taxonomy): Bacteria > Planctomycetota > Planctomycetia > Planctomycetales > Planctomycetaceae > Polystyrenella. The sequence continues at coordinate 7,604 of PABD01000114.1, read as the reverse complement.
GTGAAGGATCAGTTGCCGGTGACGATCTTCATGGCGACGGCGGAACCGGGGAGCAGCATATTGTCGCGGTTGGTGACATCGGCATAAATTTTGACTTTCCCTTCGACCCCCAAAGTCTTCAGGTCGACGAACTGAATCTTCCCTTCGAGAACGACGTCCCGACCGGTGTAGTCGTTCTCCCTGTCGCTCAGCAATAATTGGACAAGGACCCGGTCTCCCCGATGCAGTTGTTGAGCGATCTCGCGAGAAACGGCCCCGTGAACCCGGACGGTGTCGATGTTGAGGATCTCAAGCACCGGGTCACCCTGGTTCACCGCCTCACCTTTTGATTTGTAGACTTTGGTGACGGTCCCGGTGAAGGGGGCTTTGAGGTCGTACATTTTCAGTTGCACAGCGGATTCTTCAGCGGTCAATCGGGCGATTTCCTGTTTATGTTCCGCCTGTTCGATCTGCAATTCTGCGCGTTGGGCATCGAGACGCAGTTCTTCAATTTCGATTTCAGGAACGGTGCCACGGATTTTCTCGTTCACGCTTTCTGTCTTCTGAAGCTTGGTGACCGCGACAGCGTAAGCCTTTCTGGCGTAGCGTTCATCGACCGTATTCTGAGCCTCTTTCTGATTGATCGCATGCTGAGCGCGGGCGGCATCGTCTTTCAGGTGTCCGACAACGGTGCCGATTTCGGCGACATCCCCTTCGCGCAGTTCGATGTAGTCCAGCACGCCGGGGCGTTCGAAAGCGAGGACCGCTTTGTTCTGTGTCAGGTTCTGTACGTAACATCGTCCATCGACGAGGTGCCCAGGCGTTTCGGGAGCGAAGTCCGGAATGTTCGTCGAGACATCGCGCGACTCGCGCAGTTGCTTTTCAATTTGTTCAATCTCGGTCAGCGCCTCTTCCTGACTTTGAGCGAGGCGAAAGCCGGGAAGTGAGATCAGGACGAGACCCAGACAGAGAGCGAGTCCGAGATAAGTAAGGCGTCGCATGATTCGTGTCATCCTTCGGGCTCAACATGTCGTTGGGCCACGAAATATCGCAGAAACGGGAGAGTTGCGGGTTTAGTAACGGGAACGTCCGAGGAAAATCGTGAATGGCGTGATTGTAACCGTCCGAAATGGAACGGGGAACATATATATGCAGGTTCAGTGCTGTTTTCGCACTGACGAGCGGTGCGATGCGGATTTTATGGACTTTGTGCCCCCCACGTCCGCGGCGAGAATGCGGGGCTTCGCTTGAACCCGGACAGAGAACGAATTGGACATTGCCGGATCAGGAACAGGCGACTCGACAACAGGCGACTCGACAACAGGTGACGATTGCGAGGGTCGGGTTGACGGTTATCCCGGCAAGCGAAACAATGCTTTGACAGGTCGTGGAAATCTTTCCGATGCGGTCTGTCCGCAAATCTCCCCATCGCTCCTCCGAAGGATGCATCCCCTATGTCGAAACTTCCCGCCGCCGTGTCACTCTGCGTTCGCGCCGGATTCCTGTTCTCCCTTTCCCTGCTTTTCACGCAGGTCGCCCCGGCCGTTGCCAATGAGGCGGCGGTCGCTCGGATCGCGAACGATGTCCGTTATCTCTCCTCCGACGAGTTGGAAGGAAGAGGGATTGGTACGGAGGGAATCGAAAAAGCGGCGGAATACATTCGCGACGAATTCAAGAAACTCGGTATTCAGGGCGCCGCGGAAGATGGTTCGTACTTTCAGCAGTTGCAGATCCCTGAATCCGTGTATGCGGATCCGGAGAAAACGAAGCTGGTGATCGGCTTGCCGAATGGCGAATCGAAACCACTGGAACTCGGTAAGGATTATCAGCCCTACACCATTGGAGGGACAGAATCGGCGACGGGCGGATTGTTCTTTGTCGGGTATGGCATCCAGGCAACCGACTGGGAATACGACGACTACGCAGGAGTGGATGTCGCCGGGAAGATTCTCGTAATGCTGAGACATGAGCCTCAGCAGGCGGACGAAGACTCTGTCTTTGGCGGAACGGAAACAACCAAACATGCCTACATCCGCACGAAACTTGAACTCGCGCAAAAGTTGAAGGCGGCTGGGGTGCTCTTCATCAACCCTCCGTTCACGACCCGGGAACAGAAAGATGACTTTGCCGAGGCGGATAAATTCGGGCGTTCTTCGTTCGATATTCCCTTTGTTCAGATTTCGCAGGAAGTATTCAATACTCTTTTGCAACAGGCGAGCCTGAAATCTCCGAGTGGCGAGGAAATGACCACGCTCGAGCAGGTCGAAGCGAAACTGGATGATGACCTGAAACCATTCTCCCAACCGATGGGTGAACTGACGGCGCAACTGGAAGTGCAGTTTGAGAAGAAGTATGCCGACGTTTATAACGCCGTCGGCGTGCTGCCGGGGCATGGTCCGCATGCCGAAGAGACGATCGTGATCGGAGCGCATTATGATCACCTCGGTTACGGCGGACAGGGTTCGCTCGCCCCGGGTGTCACGGCAATTCACAATGGGGCCGACGACAATGCGTCGGGCACGGCCGCGTTACTCGAAATGGCCCGGCGAATTGCCATGCGGCGCAGTCTGCTACCGCGCCGCGTCGTCTTTATCGCCTTCACGGCCGAGGAACAGGGACTGCTTGGCAGCGATTACTACGTTGAAAATCCTTTGATTCCCCTCGAGAAGACCGTGGCCATGTTGAACTTCGATATGGTTGGCAATCTCGAAGAAGACGCGCTGACTGTTTACGGAACGGGCACGGCCAAAGAATTCGATGAACTGGTCGAGGCCGCCAACGAAAAAGTCGATTTAAAGCTCAACAAGATCGAAGGCGTCATGGGGGCGAGCGATCATTACAGCTTCTTCCGGAATGAAATCCCCGTCTTTCACTTCTTCAGTGGATTCACGCAGGAATATCACACACCCAGCGATGATTTCGAGACGCTCAATATCGCGGGGGTGGACAAGATCATCACCTTTACGATGAATATCTTCGATCGGCTTCAGCAGATGGAAGCCGCACCGACTTATGTCAAAACGGAACAACCCCAGTCACACGGAGGCCGCGGTGGTATGGCGTACCTGGGGGTGCTGCCCGACTATACGGCGGATGTCGAAGGCTTGCTGCTGAATGGAGTCAAAGAAAAATCACCCGCGGAAACCGGCGGTCTCCAGCCGGGTGATATCATTACCAGGTTCGGCGACGTGAAAGTCTCCGGCATCCAGGGACTGGCGGACGCCTTGCGGAAGTACAAGCCCAACGATGTCGTCACCGTAATCGCATCGCGCAAAAAGGCGGATTCAGAGGAACGGGAAGACGTTCAACTGCAGGTCACGCTGGGGGGCTCCGGCTCGAACTAATCAGGCGATGCCGATTATTTCTTGATGATCTCGTGAACCTTGAGCCAGTTCTCCAGAGCAATCGGCCATTGCTGGTACGCTTCCGGTGTATTCGGGCGCTCGCCAAAGCCGAGACCGTGACGGCCTTCCTCGTAGATATGCAGTTCCGCCGGTACACCCGCCTTACGCAGAGCGAGGTAGAACTGAACGGGGTTCTCCGCGGCGACGGCTGCGTCTTCATTCGTATGTACGAGGAAAGTAGGCGGCGTTTGTGGAGTCACGCGAAGTTCATTAGAGAGATCGTCGACCAGTTTGGGATCCGGATCCGCACCGAGCAGATTATTGCGACTTCCCTTGTGCGTGAAGTCGTCCTGCATGGTGACGACGGGATAACAGAGTACGGCGAAGTCGGGGCGGCTGCTCTGGCTCTTGATCGGGTCATTGCTGGCCGTATCTCCTTCGTCAAAATGGGTCGCCGTCGTTGAGGCGAGGTGGCCACCGGCGGAGAAACCGAGGATGCCGATCTTTTTCGGGCTGTAACCCAGTTCCTGCGCGCGGCTCCGGGCAATGCGAATGGCGTGCTGCGCATCCATCAGAGGAATCGGATGCTGGTAACCGGGAGCGTGGCGATAGCGAAGAACATAAGCAGTCACCCCGCGCTGGTTAAACCAGTGAGCGACATCATGTCCCTCGTAGGTGATCGCCGTATGCCCGTATCCTCCACCAGGCAGCACGATGACGGCGCTGTCCGTTTTGATATCCGCAGGCGGGACGTGCAAGGTCAGCTCGGGGATATCGGCGGGCGTATTCCCCTTGGCTCCGGGGGCCTCGCCATTCCACAAGGGGGCGGTGATCCCGTTATAGGTATTGATCGGATCTTCCGCCTGCAGAGTGGAGACGGCGAGGAACAAGACGATAAGCGGGGTGATCAACTGGCGCATGGAGAGATCCTGATGGCTGACGAGGTGTGAAGGCGTGTAGAAGAAGCGAAGGAAAAGCAGGGGGAGTTGAAAGATCATTCCGCGGAGGAAGTCGCGTCCGCTGTGTCGGTGCGAATGATGTAACGCGGCGCACGGGATGTTTCCTGAACAACGCGGATGACGTATTCGCCAAGTGTACCGACAGCGAGAAGGATAGTTCCACCGAAAAAGGTGATCAGTAACACCAGGGTGGTGAAACCGGCTTCTCGAATCTGGCCTGCCAGGTAGAGCATCAGGTACCACAGAATCAGCAGGAAACTGGTGGCGGAAACAACCAGGCCGAGCGCGCTGAAAAATTTGAGTGGTACCGTCGTTCCGGAGACAATGTAGTCGACCACCGCGCGAATCAGTGATGTCAGCGAGTAACCACTTTGACCATGCGGTCGTGGCGCGTGGGTCACATCGACATTCACGATCCGCTTCGTACAGCGAAGGAGGATCGGGCCGATGACCGGTCTCAGCGTGCCATGCGCGCAGACGGCGTGAGCGGTGATGCGTGTCATCAACCGGAATGCGGACAGTTTGAGTTCCGGAGGTTTGCCGTAAAACCATTTGTTCAATTGCTGGGAGAAACGGGAACCCAGACGGCGCGTTAATGTCTGCTGGGGTGTCGGAAAGGCCCCCAGTACACAATCGCATTCGGGCGTTTCACGCATTTTCTGGATCAGTTTGGGGATCTCTTCGGGCGGATGCTGGAGGTCGTCATCCATCGTCATCACGAAATCCCCGCAGGCCTGTTCCAGACCGCAGATCGTCGCTCTGAATTGACCGACATTGAATAACAGGTCGATTCCGCGCACAAACGAAAACTCATTCGCCAATTCCGCAATTGTCGCCCAGGTCTGGTCGGGGGATGCATCGTTGACGAGTATCAGTTCGAAGGATTCATCCAGACCTTGGAAGACTTTCTCGACGCGCACCACCAGTTCCCGCAGCCAGGACTGGCTGCGATAGCAGGGAATAACAACACTGTAAGTGGTCGGAGAGGTCATGGTTGATTAAAAACCGGTTACCCGGAGAGCGTCTTCCGGAGGAGTGAAGATTACATGCCGGTGATGTGGTCAATATATTTCTGGATGGTGTTCAGTTTGTTGGGGTCTTCGTTTTCGAGACTGATCCCCAGCTTCTGTTCGACCTGCAACATGATCGACATGCGGTCCAGAGAATCAATGTCGTACGTTTCGAAATCGTCCGTAAGACCAGGCTGCAATGATTCATCCGCCTTTACCTGAGCGATGCTCTGGCGAACAGCCTCTTCAATAGCTTCGGGAGCGGGCATGACTGGATATCCATAAAGAGTGTGATGTGAAAAGTCGTGCCGGCAGAACGCCAGCGATCAAATAGAAATTGGGGGTGTCGTGTGTTCGCTTTCGTCTACAAGAAAATGTTCTCAAGGTGATAGGCGTTAATTCAGGTTGTATCAACACGCGAGATCACGGTGGCGGCGGCGGACAAACCGACGCCAAATCCAGCCAGCAGGATCTGGCGAGGTAATGTTTCTTTCGCGAGCACGTCCCGCAGCATCAGCGGGATGGAAGAGCTCACCGTGTTCCCATACGGCCCCGCCAGGAAGGGGACTTTTTCCTCTGACTGACGCAACAGGCTGCGAACGGTATCCACGATGAATTTACTACCCTGGTGCAACAGGCAGAGATCGACTTTGTCGATATCCGTGCCGTTTCGTTTCAGGTTATTCTGAATGAGGCCGGGAACGGTCAGGCTGACGGAACGAAACACCAGGTTCCCATCCATCGACAGGCTCCCCCCCCAGTGATCGGTGTAGATCGCGCGTGCTGAGCGTGATTCCGTCGCGAAGTCCGACTTACCGATCTGGTATTGCGCGTTCTCCGAGAGTACCGTGCAGGTGGCCGCGTCGCCGAAGAGCATCGCCGTATCACGGTCCTCGGGATCAATAATGGTCGAGTAAGGGTCCGATGTGAACAGGAGACCCCGCCGCATCTCGTTTTCGCGCATGAAACCTTTGACGATCGACAGACCATGCACATAACCGGTGCAACCGAGCGAAATGTCAAAACAGGCGGCGGTATCCGGGGCACCGATCTTCTGGTGAACGAGTGACGCAGCGTGGGGAATCGCGCCGGTATCGGGGTTCTGCGTCACCACGACGATGCATTCCACTTCCGACAGGGGAAAGGAGATGCGACTCGCGATCTGGTTGAAGGCATGAACGCAGAGATCCGAACATTCTTCGCCTTGCGCTTTCCGCGCCAGCCCGGTGAAGCCGATTTTTCGTTTTACGAATTCCGGCTTGGCGTCGAACTTCGCACCCAGCTCCGCCAGGTCGAGACGTTGCTCGGGAATCCAGCCACCAATTGTTTCAATCCCGGGGTTAGTCATGTTTCAGCCCAAAGAAAATGGAGCCCAGCAGTTCATCCTCCTGGCGCAGTTCCCCTTGAAAAAAATTCGGCCCCATCTGCCGTTGATGGCGTACCTGTACCTTTCCTGACTCAACAACTTCTCTCACCATCAAGCGGGCGAACAAATACCTTTTGCTGTCAGAATGGAGATTCTGCAGGATCATTTTGTAGGCGGCGACGATGGATTCGACAAACGTCGCATTGATGATCGGTGGCTGTGAAAACTCAATCTCCGCATCGTTCACTTTGTATTGCGTACAGATTTCCTCTTCGAGACAGGGGACGCGCTGCGTCACCTGCCGATCTGTTTCGTAGACATGAAACCGTGCCCCGTCACTTTGATAGGTGGCGACAAGATCCGATTTTCGCTCTGAAACAGGGGTCGAGCTGACTTCACACTGATGGTAAATCTGGCGGTGGATCAGGAAGTCAATGTGGGTAGGATCCGGATCGAGTTTCCTCAATCGCTCGAAAAGATGCGTACCGTGCACGTAATCGCGTTTTCCGCGATAGGGGAGTTCTTCGAGGAGTGTGAAGCTGGCATTCATTTCAGCAGGTCCCGCAGGGTGCGATGGTGTTCCCGAGCGAAATTACCCGAAACATCCGAGTGCGGCTCCAGATCCTGGACGACGACAGCTCCCAGTTTAACCGACGAATGATGGCCGATGCGACAGGAGTTCCCGATCAGGCTGCCTGCGCCGATCCAGCAACTCTCTTCTACGTGCGCCCGACCGAGTATGGCAGCGGTTGATGCGATCACCGTGTTTCGCTCAACGTGACAATCGTGTCCGACGACAGCCTCGACGCCGACAGAGACTTCATTCTCAATTCGGGTCACGGATTGAAAGATGGCGGAACGCGCGATTTTTGCGCCCGCGTGAATCAGGCATTGTTCCCCGATGTGAACGCCCCCGTAGTGGCGAATATGCTGATGTGACCCTTCG
>PABD01000113.1 GCA_002702685.1 Planctomyces sp. | reverse complement strand
CTTGGTGGACTGGCTGCGATGTCTTAGTTGGTAAAGAAACTATGCACGTTGACACTGTCTACGATGTATTGAACGACCTTTGCCGAGTTCCTGAGCGTCCTCCAATCCCGTCTGCGTGACCGCCATCGTCAATACTTTGTGCGTCGCCTCGTCGATACGCTGGCTCAGCGAAGCCGCGAATTTCAACAGCTGGCGAATGCCATGCCCCAGATGGTATTCATTGCCGATGCGGAAGGAGAGATCGAATTTTTGAATCAACGCGCCTGTGAGTATCTCGGATACGAGGCCACAGAATCGCTCCCCTTTTCCCCCGGTACCGTCATTCACTCAGAAGATCGCGACCGGGTGAAATCACGGTGGACTCAATCCGTTGAGATGCAGACCCCGTTTCATTGCGAGTTCCGCGTTCTCAAAGCGGAAAGCCAGAAGTTCCGCTGGCACTTGGCGAGAGCCGAGCCGGTTCACGACGATCATGGAGAAATACGCGCCTGGTATATTACTTGTACCGACATCCATCAGCGTAAACTCGCCGAACAGAAGCTCTCGGTTGCTCTGGATAAATCGACAGCCGCGAGTGTGGCGAAGAGTGAATTCCTCGCCAACATGAGTCACGAAATCCGGACCCCCATGACCTCCATCCTGGGGTATGCGGAACTGCTGTCCGAAAAGGAGAATGACTCTGAGAAGATACGCCTGTTGCAGGTGATCCAGCAGAATGGAGAGTTCCTGGTCGATATCATCAACGACATCCTGGACCTCTCCAAGATCGAAGCGGGTAAGCTGGAAATCACCTTCGACGAGTTTGAAATTCGTCCCTTTGTGGAAGCGATTGGAACTCTCTTTCGCGAACGTGCCCTGGAAAAGAACATCGAATTTGATGTCCAGATCAGCGATTCCATCCACGACGGAATCCGTACGGACGCGAAGCGACTTCGTCAGATTCTCGTGAACCTGATCGGGAACGCAATCAAATTCACCGATGCGGGATATGTCCGACTGGATGTGGACCGGAAAGGCGATGACATCAACTTTACCGTCACCGATTCCGGCGTCGGGATGGAGAGCGAACTCGTTGAGAAACTGTTTCAACCATTTCAACAGGGAGATGCCTCCATCTCCAGGCGGTTCGGAGGGACGGGACTCGGATTGGCGATCAGTCACCGACTGGCGACGATGCTGGGCGGTGGCATTCAAGTCGAGAGCGAGCCAGGCAACGGCAGCCAGTTTACGCTGACGCTCAACGCCGCCGCATCGAAAGGCAGGTTTGGATCCGTGCTGGAACCGCATGAGCGGGAGGACGCTTCTTTCTCCGAAGCGCCGGAACTTCATTGCCGGGTACTGGTGGTCGATGATCGGCGGGATGTTCGATTTCTGACTTCGAGTTTCCTGACGTCGGCGGGGGCCGATGTGGTCGATGCCGAGAACGGGCTGGAGGCGGTCAAACTGGTGCAGTCGCTCACGGCCGAGAGAAAATGCCCGGATGTGATTCTCATGGACATGCAGATGCCGACGATGGATGGATATGAAGCCGCCTCCCGACTTCGATCGCTCGGATTTGAAAACCCGATCATCGCCCTGACGGCCGATGCAATGCAGGGGGACATGACTCGCTGCATCGAAAGTGGCTGTAACTCTTACCTCAGTAAACCGATCAATCGGCTGGAACTGCTCCGAATGGTTGCAGGCCACCTGGCGCGATAAAGGGAACATCATGCGGACAAAGTGTTCCCGGTAGCATGCTCATTCTTCCCGGTAAAGAACTCGGTTCGCAATCACTACTCACCACAGAAAAGAAAAAGTTCCATGCCCAGAATTCTCGCGTTCGCCGGAAGCGCCCGGCGCGATTCCTTCAACAAGAAACTGGTGTCCGCGGCGGCCGAGATGGCGCGGGAACTGGGTGCGGAAGTCACCGTTGTCGACCTCGCGGACTACCCCATGCCCATTTACGACGGGGACGAAGAATCCGAGAACGGGCATCCGGAGGCGTCGAACAAACTGTACCAATTGATGAAAGAGCACGACGGTTTTCTGGTGGCCTGTCCCGAGTACAACAGTTCGATCACCCCCCTCTTGAAGAATACGATCGACTGGGTCTCGCGCACCCGCGACGCCGAACCACCCCTCGTCGCCTTCACCGGCAAGGTCGTCGCCCTGTTAAGCGCGTCTCCCGGAGCGCTCGGCGGTATGCGCGGGCTCGTGCATGTGCGTTCGATCTTCGGCAACATCGGTGCCTTTGTCATTCCCCGGCAAGCGACCATTCCGAATGCTTCCAAGACGCTCTCGGACGAAGGCATCAGTGACGACAATCTCAAGGGAAGGGTGAAAGACGTCGTCGCACAACTTGTCGAAACGGCCTCGGCTCTCGCGAAGTAACAGAATAGAGACGGTTTCCGATCATCTTCCTGGTCTGTTTTATTCTGTCGTTGGTAGACTTGATCAATCAGTCGATTTCAATTGTCCCTGCAGCTCCAGTGGGAAATCGGTCAGGATGGCGTCGATGCCGGCTTCGCTTGCGGTGCGCCAGTTGTCGGGAAGATGGCTGCTGACGGTAGCGCCGGCGATGAAAGCCCGCTTGTCGGCGCGATGGACAGCGTCCATCTGTTCTCGGGTGGGGAGGAACCGGAGATAGACCCAGTCGGCGTCCGGCATGCTGAGCGCGGCCGCAAATTCTTCGGGATTATTCGCGAGTGCGGCTGTATGGACTTGCGGCGAGACTTTCGTGAGAGCTGCGCGTATATCGGGGTTGGATATCGCGCTCCCGATAAAAAGCAGCTTTTCTTCGACGCCCAACTTCACCGCCATCCTCGCGACTTCTTCTCCCACATCCTCTGATTTGAGATCGACGGCCAGCAGTACTTCTGCCTGCGGCGATTCCGCGAGCAGTCTCAAGACTTCCTCAATGGAGGGGATCTTCTCCCCAGCGAATTTCTCATCGAACCAGCTGCCGGCGTCGAGTTGTCGCAGTTCATCGTAAGTCAACTCGGTCACGTTCCCCTGCCCGTCGGTGGTGCGGGTGACATCGTCGTCGTGGATACAGACGAGCGTCCCATCTTGAGTGCGCTGAACGTCGAATTCAAATCCAATCTGGCGTTCGATGGAGGCACAAAACGCGGCCAGGGTGTTCTCCGGCGCCAGTTGGGTTAAACCGCGATGAGCGACGATGCGCGGAGTGGGGTTCTTTTTAGTGGCGGAAGTCATATCGGGTAATTTCAGATCAAAGTCATTGGGCTGGGGGGGACCGGGCGTACTGCGGCCATTTTGGATTTGATCTTTCAGCAAGGCGGTCAGTTCGCGGACAACTTCGGGTTTTTGCCCGGCGAGATCGTGGGTTTCGCTCACATCGGATTCCAGATGATACAACTCCCGGCGTCCATCTTTGAAGACGATCAGCTTCCACGGACCTCGGCGCAATGCCAGGTCTCCACCCATCGATTGATGGATCATTGATTCTCTCCGCGGTTGCTGTTGTTTTCCCGACAGTTCCGACAGAAAGGAAAAGCTGTCTTCTCCCGCATTAGCCGGTAAAGAGACGCCCGTTACTTCTGCCACCGTCGCCAGCAGGTCATTGAGACAAATGGTATGATTTGATACGCAACCGGGAGAGGCGTGACCCGGCCAGCGGATGACAAAAGGAACACGGTGGCCCCCTTCGTAAATGCTGCGTTTGGAATCTCGCAAGGGAGGATAGACGCGGTGTTCCGCTCCATTATCGGAGGTGGCGATCAGGATTGTATTTTCAGAGAGCTTTCGCTCTTCGAGGACGCGCATGATTTCCCCCAGCATGGCATCCCCCTGGTATAGCCAATCGGGGTAGTGCTCGGGGTCATGTGGGCCTTTCAGGTTCTTTCCGGCAACGTCAATGCCACCACTCCTGCCGAGGAACTCTTCTGTCGGTGCGACAGGATAATGAGGCGGGCACATCGGGAAGTACAGGAAAAAGGGCGTATCAGTATCGCGTTGCCGGAGCCACTCGGTCGCCTTCCGCAACATCAGCGGTTGATTCTCTTTTGGACTGACCTGTTCGACGACTCGATTCTGTTCGAGAATCGTGCTGATTCCTCCTGCGTGGGTGAAACCGCAGAAGTAATCAAAGCCCAGCGCATTGGGACCATTGTGGAACTCCGCGTCCACAGGCGGCGTTCCCTGTTGATCGGCGACATCCCAGTCGAGACCGAGATGCCATTTGCCGATGCAGGCCGTTTCGTACCCTTCTCCCTTCAGTAGACTCGCGATGGTCGGTCGTTCCGGTGGGATGAGGGGAGATGACCATGACTGCAATACGCCGAACTGGCCGATCCGCGCCGGGTACCGCCCGGTCAGCAATCCATACCGGGTCGGCGTGCAGACGGCGGACGCGGAATGAGCATCGGTGAACCGCATTCCCTGTCGCGCGAGTTCGTCAAGGTGAGGTGTTCGTAACTTCGACTCAGAATCATAACTGGGCGGCTCTCCCCATCCCATATCGTCAAACAGCACCACGATGATATTCGGCTTCGCTGTTTCGGCCGCATGAAGCATGCCAGTGGTGGACAACACCAACCCTGATACGAGAATCAACACAGAACGAAAACGGTAGGTAGCTGACATGGAGCGTGATCTTTGACCGAATTGGCTGAATACGAGAACAAATTGCCGCTTATGATCTATTCTAGTCCTGTTTTTCAGCGAGAAGCTACCTGCTACCAAACGACACCATGAAGAATTGTCGATGATGGTCGGCAGTCCCTGTGCCCTGTTCGTGATTATCGTGACGTAAGGTCTGGTCTAACAGAATTGGAATAGGAGTTGCTTCTCTCAAGCGTAGTTAATCCCCAACTCAACCTGTGGAGAGAAATTCCATGTTAAAGACCAGTTTTGCGGCCAGATTCATGTTTGGCTGTTCGATTGTCGGTACCCTGATCGCTCTGTCAGCGACTCACCTGAGCGCCCAGCAGCCACCCGCACCCCAGCCTGACCGCCCGGCCAGTGAAGAATTCATTCAATTGAATAGAGGCCCCATTCACGAGGCCTTTGCTCAACCCTATCAACCTGTGCAGGAACAGGGGTTTACCGCTCAGCAGGAACCCCCGCAACCGATTGCGGAACAGCCTTCAGAAGTGGTGCCCGAATCCAGCGAATTTCAATGGATTCCCGGTTACTGGGGATGGGAGCCGGAAGAGCAGCGCTTCATCTGGATCAGCGGCATCTGGCGTCGCCCCCCGGATGAGATGACCTGGAACCCCGGTTACTGGGCTCAAACGGATCAGGGATATGCGTGGGTCACCGGTTTCTGGAGTGGTGATACACAACCGCTGCTGGTTTCCGAACGCCCGCCAGAAGCGAAAGAAAACAATCCGGGAGAGGCCCCCTCGCCGGAACATTTCTGGGTTCCCGGTCATTGGGAAGTCACCAGCACCGACTTTGAATGGGTCGATGGTTACTGGGCTCGCGGTTACGAAGGGCGCGTCTGGGTGCCGTTCCGCTATGTCTGGACCCCGCGTGGATATCTCGCTCTGACCGGTTACTGGGACTATGAACTGGAACAGCGCGGCGTTCTGTTCAGCCCGGTCGCTTTCACACAGGATGTCGGTCCTGATTATCAATATTCACCTTCGATGGTCGTGCGAACCGATTATATCCCCACGCATCTTTTCATCGATCCGGGTTACGGACACTACTACTACGGTGACTATTACGAGTACGGTTCTTCGAATCGTGCGTTCTACCCGTGGGTTTCGGACCGGTACTACTACGATCCTCTCAGCGTGTTCTTTTTGACATTCCATCGGGATCGGTGGCAACGATACCACGATCGCCACGACTACTATCGTAACCATGCCGACCATCGGCCGCGGCACACTTGGAGCGAGCAACGCGATTGGCAGCAGACAGCGAACTTTGATGCTGACGACGCGATGATTGCCGCCGGTATCAATGTGCTCACGGACGGAAATTATCCCGGCATTCAAACCCGTTTTGACCGCAATGCCGATCGCCGCAAAGAATTCGCAAGTCAGGAAGGTCGCTACCGTGATGCGCAAAAAACACGGGAACAGCAACTTACTGATCTTGAAAAAGCGAAAGATCAGAATAAAGAGGATTTCCAGAAACGGCGAGCCGAGTACCGCAAAAAAGCGGAAGACAAAGCCCAGAACCAAATGAACGAAGCGGAATCGCGTCGCAAACAGATTGAAGATCGAGCCGGTGAAGCTAAAGGCAAATCGGAAAAAGGTGCGGGTCTGACATCGCCTCGTCCGAATACGCCGGACAACAAACCCAAAGCGAATCCGGATAAAAATCCCGGCGATAAACCGAATCCCATGCCGCGTAAAGACAAAAACAAACCGGAAAGGGAACCGAAGTCCGGAAACAACAATCCGAACCCGCTTCCCAATCTGGGAGATAATAATCCCAAGCCCAAACCATCACCATCGCCGGGCGCTGGTAATAACAATCCCAAGCCCCGTGGCGAATCGGGTAACAATAATCCAAACCGAGGTGGTGGAAACAAAGGCAACAAAGGTGGGAACGGCAATCAGGGTGGTGGCAACCAACCGCAACCTGGTTCCGGCAACTCACCGGGAGCCGGCAACGCCAACCCGCCCGCTAACCCCCCTGCAAAATCTGGCGAAAAACCGGACAAGGGAAAATGAGCGCCGCGGATTTGAATAGATGAGAATGAAGACCTCGCGAATGGCAACGTTCACGAGGTCTTTACTTTTGAAACGCGAATTGTTCCACGAATCGAGGAGACTGAACCGATGTCATTATTTCGCGGCTACATCAGATTTCTGTGTGCGCCTTTCCTGTTTGTCTGCGTAATGTCGATGCCCGCGTATTCGCAGTTTTCGGAAGAGGACGACTTTGAGCTACTGGAGTCCACAGAAAAGCCGACGTCATCAGATAATGTCGACGCCTCTCAGGTCGCGAAGTTGATCATCGAACGAACGAATGATTTTCGTGAGAAGAAAGAACTGGAGCCGGTGGAACCGAATCAGGAACTCAATAAGACGGCCCAGTATTTCGCGGATTACATGGCGCGAACAGATCGTTATGGTCATGGGGCCGATGATCAACGGCCTTCTGAACGCGCGAAGAATCATGGTTATGAATACTGCATCGTATCCGAGAATATCGGCTATCAGTACAACTCGACGGGGTTCGATACGAAACCTCTGGGACGGAAGTTCGTCCAAGGCTGGAAGAATTCGCCGGAGCATCGCAAAAACATGCTCAATTCCGCCGTCACCGAGACGGGGGTTGCCGTGGCCAAAAGCGAAAAGACGGGACACTGGTATGCGGTGCAGATGTTCGGACGCCCCAAGTCTGCCGCCATCGAATTCCGCATTACGAATGAATCGGAATCGGATGTCAGCTATTCGATTGGCGACCGTTCCTACGAATTGCCTCCTCGTTATATCCGAACGCACACCAGCTGTCGCCCGGCGCCGGTGAAGTTCGACTTCCCCGAAAATGAAGAGGAAGTCGACGCGACCGTCGAACCCTCTTCCGGCGATCAATACACGATTGTCCGCGCAGACGGAGAACTCGAAGTTCAATCGAAGTAGATACCGCCAGGCAGTCTCAAATCTGCGGTTCTTCGGGTTGCACGACTTTGAGGCGGTCTACGACCTCGTTCACGCCGAGGGTGTCTTCCGCCAGTTGAACGGCCTTCTGTCGGGAAGCTTCGTCTTTGACCTTGCCTGTCAGGACGACCACGCCCTTATCGTTGGCTTCAATGCCAATCGGTTGCGAGGCGAGTGCTTTGTCCCAATGAATGCGGGAATAGACGCGGCCTCGCACTCCCAGCCGGTCGACAAACGATTCGACTTCCGACCAGCCCTCTTTAAGTTCCCGGCTGAGTTCATTCAGTTTCTCGTCGAGTTCCTTACCCAATCTCTCCCCCAGTCCTTCCTGGGCGGAAGCGGTCACCGGGGCGCCCCCCATCAACATCGTGATCAATCCGAGGCACATCAAAAAACGCATGTTCATGATTCTCTCCTGTAAGTTGAGTTGTCTTATTCCCATGATAGGCGCCGGAAACCAGGCCGGGCAACAGCGGCTCTTTTTCATCTTGTTTTCACGTCTGTTCCGGTGATCGATCGGCATCACTCCGCTTTCGCATCACGAAGAAGGCATAGCTGTAGTAGTCTGCATGCTCCCGGAACATCCTGATCTCATTACGGGCTGCTTCCAGGATCGCTTCCGCGTCCGGAATTCCCGCCCATTCTCCGGATTCCTCTGCGATGCGATTTTCCAGCGGACCGTAGTAATGGTCAGTCCAGGCGGAGGGAGGGAAGACAAAGTGATCGATCCATTCGTACCCGGTCCGTGCGATGACGTCGAGTTTCTTCTCAATGAAATCGATCTCGGGATACTCGTTCCAGAAGCTGACAAGTTCTGCCGGGGGATCCGGTTTCAACCAGACTACTTCACTGACAGCCACATAGCCACCCGGTTGGAGCAGGGGACGAAACCGGGTGAGGCCTGCTTCGAAACCTATCAAATAAATCGCTCCTTCCGACCAGATGACATCAAAACTGGATGGGGGAAAGTTCATCGCCTGCATATCCATTTCGATCGTGGTCAGGCGGTCGGACACCCCAGCGCTGTTTGCCGCGTCGCGTACGCGCGAGATCATCTCCGGCAGCAGGTCGAGCGCAACGACATCCCCCGCGCTTAGTCGCAATAACTCGATCGTCTGCATTCCCGGTCCGCAGCCGACATCGAGAATCCGTGGCGATGACGGGAGGTCTGCCAGTGATTGGAATGCCCGCCGCGTCAATTCATTCGAACCGGGTCCCGCCCGCGGCAGGGTGCCGTAAACCTCGAGAAATCGTTCCATGGTATTGCTTCCATCAGGATTTGATTTAAAGCGTTCCGATCTTCCTCAGATAGTCTTCGAGGGGGAGATTCGTTTCTTGCCTGAAAACGCGGATTTCGTCATAGAATGGGATTAAATGTGTGGGTCCACCAGCTCTATTCATCTAAAGCATACGCAAGTTAGAATACGGCGTTCAATCGGAATGCTGTCCTTGGTCCTGTTCAAGAATTAGTTAAGCAGACGGCTCCTGCAGCATGAGCAGCCGCAACCCGAACCGGGAGTGATCCGTCACCATGGCGAAACATCGTATCTATACCACCAGTTTCGCGTCGGTCTATCCCCATTATGTCACGAAAGCGGAGCGGAAGGGACGCACCAAAGCCGAGGTCGACGAAATCATTCGCTGGCTGACGGGCTATACCCAGCGCAAGTTGGATTCCCTGCTCAAGGGAACGACCGACTTCGAAACCTTCGTTGCCCAGGCTCCGAACCTGAATCTCAATCGATCTCTGATCAAAGGGGTCGTCTGCGGCGTCCGCGTGGAAGAAGTAGAAGAGCCCACGATGCGGGAGATCCGTTACCTCGATAAACTCATCGACGAACTCGCGAAGGGAAAAGCGATGGAGAAGATATTGAGGCAGTGAGGAAGTGAGGTGAGAGAGTTCTGAAGTAACCCATTTTCGTCAGTCAATATCTTCAAGTGGAGACTCGACGTCAGGAAAGCTGAACGCCGTATCAGCGCCGCCGACTTCGACGACCTGCATTCCCAGAAAACGAACACCTGCTCCATGTTCGTCCTCCCAATTACGGCCCAGCTCAATGCCGAATCGGGGTTCTCCAGAGTCGCTCCTTCCACCTACGTGAAGCGAAACGAGCCCACATAATGCACTCAATTCTTCCGGCTCAGTAATTTCAGGCACGACTTCATCCGGGTCTTCGTCAATCAGGCAATCCAGAACGAGTTCGCGCATTTCGAAATACTCTTCGACCAGAGCGGGAAACAACAGAGCCCGAATCTCGGAATCGTGTTCAATCACCCACTCTACGATGGAACGGTACTCGTCGATCGACAGACTTTTCGGAGCGACAGCGTGTGTTGCTCCTGAGGAAGCTCCCTTGGATGAAATCGCCCCGTAAGGGCCATTTCGGATCTGCATTCCGGCGAATGCGGGCAAATGAATCGTCGACAGATGAAAGTGATCATCGTCAACATAGTTGGGGAAATCGGGAGCAGTGACATTGTGCATGGCGCCATCCTGTAAATGAATCTCCCTTCCAGTGAACCCCAGCAGATCGACATACGGGAAACGATCACGGACTCGTCTGAAGCTGTTTGTTGACCAGGTACATCGTATTGACCGGCGTCGACAGGTCGAGGGGGATTTTGACATCTCCTGCCGGAGCGTCGCTGGCAATCGTAATCAGATAATTTCCAGCATTATTGGCATTCAGATTTCGAAAGACAACGGCGCCCGTTTAATCGGTTCGCGTTCCCTCCTGGACCCAATAGTTCTCTCTTCCATTCTGCAATTGGACGATGGCAAGTTCCAGACCTTCGACCGGTTGCTCGTTCGCGTCCAGGATTGTGACTGTGATGTCGACGGCGGTGCCAAACTGTTTATTTACGGTGGCGATCGGGTTCCAGCTTCGCAGCGATACGGAATCGATTGCTTCCTCGAACAAACCATCGGAAACGTGCAGGTCATACCGCTCCGAGAGCGGGACGGAGAGAATCAGAAACTGCCCGTCGGCGCCGGTTTCGGCGGTCCAACTTGTCTTCACCATCTGCAACTGTGCGGGACGGGCGAAGCTATTGAAGCTCTCGCCGCGAACGACCCGTTTGATCCCTTACGGCGTTTCGTTCTTCCACAGTGGCGAGGCAAACATGATGCTGTGGCCGTCGTTGCCGTCGATGACCGAACCGGGGTTATCGAGGACATAGCCCCAGAAGTCGTCCCACTGGCTGGTGTAGAACCGCGCCTGCTCGATCTTCGGCATCGTGAGCACCCACGGTTCTGCCTGCAGGTCCACCCAAGCGTAGGAGTAGGGCGTGTCGTTGTTGGGTGTGACAATATCCTTGTCGCTCGGCGACGAAAGACCGAGATGCAGCCACTTGCCGAACGCCCGGTCGCTCTTGATGGCTTGCATGTACATCGTCCGGTAGTTCATCACCACCGGATACGTGAAGATGTAGGCATCCTTGGCGACGGTTCGGGCTTTGCTCGGCTGTGGCCGGCGTCTGGGCGGTTGCCACAGTTGGCACAATGGCGAGCATGCCAATGGCAACGACGGCGGCAATCGTCATCCGCGTTACCTTGGCGGCGTCGGCAACGGAGCTATTCATGTTTGTGTCTCCATACTTGTTGCAGTCTGTGGATCATCAACGCGCGATGGTAGCGACACCGCCCCAAGCCCAGTACGAAGACAATGTTGTGGCTGGATCGGCTCGGGTATGCGATGGCGTCCCAACGAGAACGGCACATCAATTTTATGCCAACATGACGGAACCGCCAATGCTCACGCCGTGCGGACTACCTTCTCGTGCGGTCAGCCCTCCTGGTCCAGCTATGCCCGGATGGAATCCGGCGGAGTTGGGAAACGACGGTCGCTCCGGAACTGGAAGGTTCCCGCACTCAATCAATTGGTAATATCATGCAGCGATTGCTGGAAATCTCTGAGCAGAAAGCCGAAGTGGGCGATCAGCGACACCAAGACGAGTCCCAGAATCACCATCAACGCCCGCCGGAAAAGCACCTGCTTGGAATCCGGATCGTCACCCAGCATGGCAAGCCCCTTAACCCCACGGTTCTGAAAGACCAGTGATTCAATGTTTTCTCAACAGGCTGGTTGCTCCTCCAATCAGCCCACCAAGAAAGGCCATTGTCGTTAGAAAGATTATTGTTCCGGGGAACCAGTTGATGATGTCACCCAACACGACACTGTCCAGCAGGGCTGAATTCCAGATCGCCAGACCACTGGCGAGGCCGATAGCAATGCCGATCCACGTCATCGCTTTCCACGATTCTCCTGATTTTTGTGCGATCCAGTAGATGGAACCCACAAGACTCGCAATGAACCCCAGAATCAATCCGCCAATCGCAAGAATCACGAACGCGACGACAGCGCCCCCAGCATCTCTGCCCGACGGAAACACCAGCAGCCCAAAACAGAACGCCATCCCCGCTGTCAGGACTGCGCCACTCGTGGTGGCACCACACACAAACAAAACTTGTTGAATGCGCTGCAGCATATTCGTAACCGTTCACGGGGCGAGACTGATCTTTTGTTGAATTGAAGGATTTGCGATACCGCGTGGATGACAGGGAAGTCGGACATTCCGGACGAGTTGCTGGCGGAGATGACACCGGCTGTCCGTGCGTTCGTTGAAACGCTGTTCGCTCGTATGACTGCACTCGAAGAACGAATCGATGTTCTCCAGGCTGAGAACGAGCAACTTCGATCGCAGGTCAAACGGCTGACACCACGGAACTCGTCGCTGCCGCCCTCGTCGCAGCATCCCCATGCCAAGCCTCCAAAACCAAACAGAAACGAAAACGAGGTGGTCAACCCGGGCATTCGCGCTGCCAGCGTCCGTTGATTCCCTCGGAAGAGTGTGCCGAGATCATACCATGTCTCCCAGTCGGCTGTCGCCGTTGCGGGCATACGTTTTCCACCCCGCAGCTCGATCCCAATCCGTTGCGGCATCAGGGGTGGGATGTGGAAATCCGTCCGGTCGTGACCGAATACCAGCAGCATCGTCAAATCGGTGAACACTGCGGCACTAGCACCTGCGGACAAACGGTTCGTGGCGGGACCGGGTTGGTCCTGACCGCCATGCTGGTGTTGCTGACCTCGTGCTATCGAGTCTCTCGCAAGAAGGCAGCCGACTTTGCTGAACAGGTCTGCGCGGTTCCCTGCAGTGCGGCTCATGTGAGCGATCTGGAAGGACGAACACAGTCGCTGATTCATCCCGCCTATCAGGAACTCGTCGACGCGACGATCGAGAAAGTGACCGACATCATGGAGATTACCGGCTTCGGTGTGATGGCGACGCCCGCGCTGGCGATTGATGGTGAAGTCAAGTTCGTTGGCAAAGTCGCCACCGTCGACGAAATTGCCGCATTGTTAGAATAAAAGGGCATCTGCCATGAAACTCAAAGACGCACTCGGCATCTGTTTGATCTCGTTCTTTTCGGCAACCCTCGTGGTGCTGATCGCGCGCTCGTTGGACTTGCAAGCCGCAAATCGTCTGGAACCTCATTTAGTGCGGATCGCGGATCGATTGGAATCGCTGCAATCGACAGGCGCCTTGCACCGGGCGATGCCGAAAGAAGGTTTGGCGGAAACGCCTGATGATGGCTTGGTTGTCCATTATTTCCATGGGAGTACGCGGTGCATTACCTGCGAGGCCATCGAGTCCCAAACTGAAGCGACCGTGAAGGAGCATTTCCAACCTCAGCTTGCCGCCGGCGATCTGGCTTGGAAAATTTCAAACTACGAAGATCCTCGAAATGCTGAGATAGCGAGCCAATTCGAAATCGTCATGCCGGTCGTGGTTATCGAGCGATATGCCGGTGGAGAATTGAAAGACTGGAGACGCCTGGATGAAGTCTGGGGCCTGGTCGTTAATGAGTCCAGGTTCTCAAAGTTCATTCAAGACAACATCAACGACATGTTGACGCAAATCGACAGCCAGATCGGCGACACCGACACGGTCTCTGAAGCCGGTTCGGACGCGACGATTCCGGCGCCTGACAACAACAGTATCCCTTATCCAGCCAATTAACCTTGAGCGAATCACCACTTTCCAATTTCTATCGGAGGAACCTGAAATGACCCGTGTGCTTTTGACAACTGTTACGACGATTGCCTTGCTCGCAGCAACTTCCGGTCTTCCTGTTCGCTCGTTCGCGGATGAACCTCAAGTCAAGCGGATCGGGTGATCGCCATGTATTTTCACCGCACCGAGCGCTGCCCGACCTGCAAAATGCTGGGTGGCTACTCCGCAGAGGCAGTGAAGAAAGGCTTTGCGAAACAAATGACAGAGGGTTCCGTCGAGTTTCGCATGATCGATTTCGAGAAGAAAGAAAATGCCGGGTTAGTCAAAGCCTATAAGGTGACGGGGCCCGCATTGATCCTTGCCAAAATCACTGACAATAACGTGGAAAAATATCAGGATATGGACCAGATTTGGACCAAGGTTCGTGAAAAGCCGAAATTCATCGAGTATGTGCAGACTGGCGTGAAAGCTTACCTGAAGTGATGCCTGACCGACGAGGAAACTGGTCGAGCCCCGAACGATCCGATTGGATGGACCATGATGCTCACTTTTTTTATTCATGCGTTGACCGCTTTATATTTAGGAATCCTGACTTCGATCAGTCCCTGTCCTTTGGCTACCAACATCGCCGCGATCTCCTACATCGGGGGACGCGTTGGCGAATCCAGAGGTGTTATTCAGGCGGGATTACTGTACACATTGGGTCGCTGCCTGTTGTATGTCTTGCTGGCTGGCCTGTTGACATGGACCAGTCTGTCCATTCCCGCTGTATCCGTATTTTTGCAGCGTTACGTGCATTTGCTTCTCGGTCCCATCTTTCTACTGCTCGGAAGTTTTCTGGCCGGCATCATGAGCATTGAATTTAATGGAGGCGGGTTGACTCAGGGAATTCAGCGTCGGGTTGACGCGTTGGGCGTTTGGGGAGCGTTCATTCTGGGCGTCCTGTTCGCAATTTCATTTTGCCCGACTTCGGCAGCTTGGTTCTTTGGTCTGTTGGCGTTAACGCTCGGTTCCGATGCCGGAGCGATTTCTCAAGTGATGCAGGGAGTTGGGGTGGAGCTACCGCGAACTACATTCACAGGGGGAGCACTATGGCTGCCGATGATTTATGGTGTCGGCACTGCGCTTCCAGTACTCGTCGTCGCCACCTTGTTGGCCTACAGCGCGAAGTCTGTAGGAAAGACCTACCAGATACTCGGCCAGATCGAATGGTGGGCGAGAACAGGAACCGGAGCCGTGTTTATCGCGCTGGGAATATACTTTTCTCTCAAGTACATTTTCCTTGCGGCATCATAGTAGACGCATCAGGTCTGTTTGAAATGCTAAAAGAGCCTGCCGACGAAGTCACATGTGAAGGGGGAGTACAACAGGAGCGAAAATCTCTCCCGGATTGAAAAACAAAAACCTTTCGTCGGGCGGATACCGAGGAGGTAATGCTCAGGGGCTGTCCCGCACGGTTTGGAATCAATCTGGTTGAGAAACACTGATCGAAACGCACCAATTCTGGTATGATTCGGCAACGCTGCACCAGTTGCGCGAATGTATGATTTGAGAATCCACAAACCGGTTGCTCCCCCTATTTCGAAAGATTGCATCCATGAAGAGTGTTCCAACTATGCTCGCACTGAGTTTGTTAGCGGTCATGGGGGGCTTGGTAGTTTCCGCCCAGCAACCCGTTTTAGAACATGACCGCACGGTCCTGCCAATCACCGAGCCGAAGCGTGACCAGATCACCGAGATCGATGCCCGCAAGGCGAAGGCCCCACCGCAATTTCAAGTTGAGGCCCCGAAAGACGCTCCGAACGTCGTCATCGTGTTGATCGACGACATGGGCTTCGGTCAGCCGAGCGCGTTTGGCGGCCCGGTGAACATGCCGACGGCCGAAAAACTCGCGAGAAACGGGCTAAGGTACAACCGATTTCACACCACCGCCCTTTGCGCGCCGACCCGCATGGCGCTGCTCACGGGCCGCAACCATCACTCGTGCAACATGGGATCGATCACGGAAACCGCGACTGCGTTTCCGGGCCAGACGGCCGTGCGACCGCAGAACATTGCCCCACTCGCCGAGATGCTTCGATTGAACGGGTACAGCACGGCCCAGTTCGGCAAGAACCACGAGACTCCGCCGTGGGAACTCAGTCCGTCCGGCCCGTTCGACCGCTGGCCGACCCGCAGTGGGTTTGACAAGTTCTACGGATTCATGGGCGGTGAAACGAACCAGTATTATCCGGGTGTTTACGACGGTGTCGCCCGGGTGGAAGTGCCGCGCGACCCGAACTACCACTTCACGACCGACATGACCAACCAGGCCATTGCCTGGACGCAGTATCAGAAAGCCCTCACGCCTGAAAAACCGTTCTTCGTTTATTACGCTCCGGGGGCGACACATGCGCCGCACCAGGCTCCGAAGGAGTACATCGACAAGTACAAAGGCAAGTTCGATCATGGCTGGGATAAACAGCGTCAGATCACCCTCGCGAATCAGAAGAAATTAGGCGTCGTGCCTGCAGATACAAAACTCGCACCCAAGCCGGAAGCAATCAAGGATTGGGACGAACTGTCGACGGACGAGAAGAAACTGTTCACGCGGCAGATGGAAGTATTCGCCGGGTTCGGAGAACACACCGACCACGAGATCGGCCGCCTCGTCGAAGCAATCGAGGGGATGGGCGAAATGGACAATACCCTTTTCATCTACATTTTGGGTGACAACGGCGCAAGCGCCGAAGGGGGCATGGTCGGGCTGTTCAACGAAATGAATTACTTCAATCAGGTGCCCGAAAATCTTGAAGACATCCTGAAGAAGATCGACGAACTGGGTGGGCGGAATGCCTACAACCATTACGCCGCCGGTTGGGCCGTGGCCGGCGACACCCCGTTCACTTGGACCAAACAAGTCGCCTCGAGCTTCGGCGGCACCCGCAATGGCATGATCGTTCACTGGCCGAAGGGAATTAAAGCGAAGAACGAGGTGCGGAGCCAGTTCCACCACGTCATCGACATCGCCCCAACAGTATTGGCTGCTTGCGCTCTGCCCGAGCCGCAGGTCGTCAATGGCTTCAGGCAGCGCCCCATAGAGGGCGTCAGCATGGCCTACTCGTTCGACGAAGCGAAGGCGATGGAACGGCACACAACGCAGTATTTCGAGATCTTCTGCAACCGGGCGATCTACCACGACGGATGGGTTGCCGGGACCGTGCATAAAGCCCCCTGGGAGTCGAAGCCGCGGGTCGATTCCTTCGACGAGGATCGGTGGGAACTTTATAACGTGGTCGAGGACTTCAGCCAGTCGAACGACCTTGCAGCGAAAAAACCGGAAAAGCTCAAGGAACTCCAGGCCCTCTTTCTCAAGGAGGCGGAGAAGTTCCAGGTGTTGCCGCTCGACGATCGCCTGTTCGAACGGTTCATCGCGTCGATGGTCGGGCGTCCCGATCTTATGGAGGGACGCACCTCGATCACGCTCTATGAAGGAATGACCGGGATGATGGACAACGTGTTCATCAACGTGAAGAACCGATCTCACACAATCACTGCCGATTTAGAAGTTCCCGATGGCGGGACCGAGGGTGTAGTGATCTGTCAGGGTGGCCGGTTTGGCGGCTGGAGCTTGTATACCAGGGGCGGAAAGTTGAACTACTGTTACAACTGGGTTGGCCTGGAGCATTACAAGATGACGGCTGACAAGCCGCTGCCCGCCGGGAAGGTGACGGTCACGTTCAAGTTCGTTTACGACGGTGGAGGTCTTGGCAAGGGCGGCAAGGGGACGCTGTTCGTGAATGGGGAGAAGGTTGCCGAGCGACGGATCGAGCATACCGCCAGCGTCATTTTCTCGCCCGACGAGACGGCGGACGTCGGTGTGGACGAGGCCACTAATGTGACCGACGACTACCAGGAGCTGGACAATAAGTTCACCGGCAAGATCAAGAAGGTGACAGTGGAACTGAAGTAACGAAGCAGTCCCGATATGTTTGCGGGGTATGTATACATACATACATCGGCGAATCGTTCGCTACAAGAGGGATACACCGTTGTGATCAATGGCACCATTCAGAGATCACCGTGACGATTCGGTCACATGGCCAACGAAGTCCGAAACGTCGCTCCGTTTAACTGATTAATAAAACGACCGGGGTTACCGAAATGGCCCCGGTCGGTCGGAACGACAGGACGGTGGTTGAACTGGTTATCGCCGGGATACTCGCATGGGCTGCCGTGGTGCCGGCGGCGGACGGATAACGGTAAAATAAACGAGATAGATGTTACCCCCGTCCGATCGCGGGTTCCCAACCGTCGCAAACGCGGCCGCTGACGCAGTTGATTAGTTTTCTGCTCATGGATTTCAATGAGTCTGTTTATAGGTTCGCGTGCCTGGCGGCTTTTTAACCGAGAACCGCCGGCGGGATCCTGGGGGCGACAATGAGTCCCCGATGAAATTCATGAAGGGTCCATGTTTTGCGGTTTCTGCTCGGCCACGGCGGATGCAACCGACACCTCGACCGCCAGAATCGAGAGATCGTCATGAGGTCTCCCGGTGCCATGCCACCGCACGGTTTCCTCCAGGAGGGTTGCTACGCTCTTCTGGAGTGGTTCGGACCGCCCATGGGCAATTGCTTCCAGGAGCCGGGCGTTTCCAAACTGGTCGCCGGCGGGATTCATCGCCTCCGGGACGCCATCGGAGTAGAGGTACAAGCGGTCTCCGGGTCTCAGGCAAACTGATCGTTCCTCGTAGACTTCGTCGGTCAGGCCGATCGGGAACCCTTCACTTTCTAATATCACCGGATCCGCATGGTAAGGAAGATGCACGGGGCCGGGGTGCCCGGCGGAGACATAGCGGAACTCCCCGGTGGCCGCGTTCAGAATTCCGTAAATCAGCGTCGATAACTGTTCGGTCGCCGGATCGAATGGAAAAAGCCGGTTCAGGTGAGCGGCGACCTCAGCAGGCGGCGCGATATCGAACCCACCCCGGTCTCCGTCCCGAATTAAAATCGATGACGGTTCCGAGGGTGGCGAGAGTAGCCGGCTCAGCGTCACAGACAGGAGGGCCGACGCGACGCCGTGGCCGCTCACGTCCAGAACGTAAAGTCCGACCTTGCCATCGCCAAGGGGGATGACGCAGAGGCCATCGCCGGCCAGTTCGTCGCAAGGCACGTAGATCCAGGCGAAGTCCAGACCTGGGACGCGAAGACCCTGGCGGGGCAAAAACGTTTCCTGGATTTTTGCCGCTGCCTCTAAGTCTCGGGCCATTCTAACGTTGACCTTAGAAAGTTGCGCGTTGGTGGCTTCCAACTCGATTTGCAGCTGGCGGAGCTTCAGGTGAGTCTCGACCCGCGCGTGCAATTCTTCCATCTGAAACGGCTTGGTGATGTAGTCGACCCCCCCCTTGGCGAACGCCTTAACCTTGTCCAACTGGTCGGTGAGGGCACTGATAAAGATAATGGGAATCCCCATCAGCTTCTCGTCGGCTTTGAGGTGTTCGCACACCTCGTAGCCGTTCATTTCCGGCATGTTGATGTCCAGTAGGATCAGGTCCGGGGGATCGCGGTCGGCCGCCAGCAGTGCCAACTTGCCGCTGGGGACGGGACGGACCTTATACCCGCGATCCTTGAGCATGCCGGCCAGCACCTGGAGATTGGCGGGAGTGTCATCGACGACCAGTATGCTGGCGAGTGGCCCGGTACCTCGGTAAGTTTTCTGGGAGTTCAACGCACGCCCTCCGCGATCTATGGGGTTATCCCAAAATGATGGGCATTCCTGGTGAAAATGTATTTGGGGACAGGCTCTAAATCGAAATTCCCTTTGTCAGGCAACTTCCCTTCGGCTTTAGCAGCGAAAACCGGAATGTCGAGCCAATCCCATGTCGGCTCGGACCTCGATGGGAGTGCGGCAGCCAATTCGTCAAGCAATACAGGAATGTGATCGTTGAGCGTTGGGGTGTCAGGACGCTGCGCGGAAGCGAGTTGACGCCCCTGCTGCCGCCACCGCGAGAGTAACACGTGGCGATGCTGCTTGACGAGCTCCGCCAATTTGTCCAGACCATGAATGGTCATTTCAACTCCAACTTCGCAATGGGTTTGTCGAGTCTCCAAGTCCAGGTTAAACCTTAGCGGGGAGGACTCTCCGGATTCAATCGACGTCCGGCGGGCTTAATAAATCAAGAAGTTTCTGGTATTGGAAGTTTTCAGCGAGGCGGCGAAGCTCCTGGGCAATGCGGGGATCGCGAGTTTGAATGTCCTGTATTTTTGCCAGCAACTGGTCCAGGTCCGCCGTGATTACGGCTTCACGCATGGGGGCGATGACGTCTTGCGGCCAACCCGCGAGGGAATCGGGGGTGAGTTCGGTCGCTTCGTCTTTGGGCGTGCCTGCTGGTGGCTCGGCGTAAACGTATTCCACACCGACCTGATTGTGAATCTTCTGGAATAGTTCGATTTCCCGGAACGGCTTACTGAGAAAATCGTCGGCGCCAATGGCCATCAAGTCCTGGCGGTTTTCATCCAGCGCACTGGCTGTCACAGCGATGATCCTGGGTTCCTTGCCACCGGCCAGGGCTCGAATCCGGCGAATCGCCTCGTGGCCATCCATCACCGGCATGCGAAAATCCATCAGAATCAGATGGGGATGCCATTGCTCAAACTCCCGGATGGCTTCCGCTCCGTTGGTTGCCAGCCGAATTTCGAATCCAACGGGGGTGAGAAGCTGCTCCAGAAGCTGACGGTTGTCCTCGATATCATCGGCAATCAGCACCCGGCATGTCGCCTGCCCGGACTGGAGTCTGAGGACGTGCCGGGGCTTTTCCTTGCCTTCGACCGCCTGGGCCTCTCCTTCTTTCAAAGGCAGGCGGATGACGAAAACGCTGCCTTTACCAACCTGACTGTTCAGCGTGATGTCTCCGCCCATCAGACGTACAAACTCGCGGCTGATGGCCAATCCCAGGCCCGTACCGGTCCCAGTCTGTTGCCCAGTCTTAGTCTGCTCGAATTGCCGGAACAGCTTGTCTTGTTCGTCGGAGGAAATGCCCGGTCCCGTGTCCTCGATTTCGATCCGGAGATAATGCCCCGTCCCCTCCTCGCGGTCCGCATGCAGGCGCACGCCGATGCCCCCCTGATCGGTAAACTTAACGGCGTTGCCCAGCACGTTAATGAAAACCTGACGCAGCTTGTTGATATCGGCCACGATATACCGGGGGACATCACCAATCACCTCCACCGAGAACGCCAGTTTCTTCTCATTGGTGCGGACGCGGAACATCATCTCGAGGTCATTAAGCAGGACAGGCAGGTCGAACGTGGAGGGACTGAGTGTTGCGCGGCCCGCTTCGATCTTTGACATCTCCAGGATGTCGTTGATCAGGGCCAGGAGATGCTCGCCACTACGATTGATCGTGCCCAGGTACTGACACTGCTGTGGGGTAAGGTCCTGGTCGCGAAGCATCAATTGTGAAAACCCGAGGATGGCGTTCATGGGAGTGCGGATTTCGTGCGACATGTTGGCCAAAAAGACACTCTTGGCGCGGTTGGCTTGCTGCAACGATTTCTCGTAGCGTTTGCGTTCGGTGACATCGCGTGCGGAGGCAAACACTCCCTGGAGCTTCCGGTCGCGATCGTGGAAGGTGCTCGCATTGTATGAGACCACGGTTTCCTTGCCGTCCCTGGCCCGCGCGGTGAGCTCGTAGTCAGTGAGTTTGCTTTCGCCCAGGACCCGCATAATGGCGGCCTCGGCTTGTTCAGGGTCGGTGAAGCAGTCCTTGAATGGCGCGCCGATCAACTCGTCGCGTGTGCGGCCGGTGAGCGCCTCCATCTGCTTGTTCACGTCGGTGATGATGCCGCGCGGATCGGTGGCGATCAGTGCATCAATGTTGGATTCGATCAGCGAGCGGGTATAAAATTGCTGGTCGCGTACACGCTGATCGAGCAGCATCCGCTCGGCTTCCACCTGGTTGCGCGCGGTATTATCGGTGCCGATCAACAAATAACCGATAATGCCGCCTTGGGCATCACGCAGCGCAGTCACCGACACGTTGGCCGGGAAGCGGCTGCCGTCCTTGCGGATGTAGGTCAATTCGTAGATGTCCTCGATCCCACGCGAGGCCTTGAAAACCAGGGCCTCAAAGCCGGGCGTGATCGTCGTTCCCAGCTCGGTGCTCAAGGCCTTAGCGCGTGTAATCACTTCCTGGGGATCAGAAATGTCGGCCGGCGTAATCTTGTTCATCACTTCGGCAGCAGTGTAGCCCAGCATGCGTTCGGCCCCGACGTTGAAAATTTGAATGACGCCTTTCTCGTCGGTGGCAATACTTGAGAAGTTGGCGCTGTTGAAGATGGCGCTCTGCAACGCCCCGGCTTCGAGCAGCTCTTGTTCCGCACGTTTTTGCGAGGTCACGTCCTCCATGGCTAAGACCAGCAGCTCGCCGTGGTGGCCAGCCTGGAGCTTGCGCGCGTTAAGGAGCATCACCCTGCGACCGATCACCGGGAAGTTGTGGTCGAGTTCGAAATCGTCGAAGACGGAACTCTTGGGAACAATTTCCTCAAGCAGGGTCCGCAGGTCGGGGTTGTCCCACTGGCCATTCCCCAACTCATAGATCAGGCAGCCTTCGATCTCCTCGGGTGAAACTTTAAAGGTCTGGTAGAACGCGCGGTTGGCGGATTGGACACGCAAGGTGGCATCGAGGATCAACAGAGATTCACGCACCGTGTCCACGATGTTCTGGGCGTAGTTCTGATTATCATCGACCAACGGTGTTTGTTCCATCATGGCATCCTTCTGCTTGCTTCGAGGTCACGACCGATTGCGGCCCTGCCCTCTTTTCCGGGAAACCGTTTCTGGAGGATCTCCGCGCGTCGATCTATTTGGCCTCGGTTTCATGTCTACTCAACCGGTCGTCACGTGGGTGTTACTCGAGTCCGACTCCGGCTGGACGCGAGACCTGCGTGAGGGTGAAACGACCGATCCGACCATGTCTTCGAACGGGAGGCTCGTCCGCAGCGGACACAATTGTTTCAGGGCGAGGCCTTTGAGTTCCGTGTCCCGAATCCCATTGACTTCAGGCTGAATTGCGTGGCCCACGCGCGTTGGACATCGGGTGGATAAACCGAACCATCGAAGAACACCTTGTTATTTTAGCCGGCCGGCGGCGACTAATTATAGGCGGACGCCGGTTCTAAACTGAGAGAAGTTTAGCAGTCGATTGAAGTTGCAAAGGGAGCAGTGGCCCAAAAGTGGCGATTTTAAGCAAAAAGCCCAGCGGAACCGTCGGTTCCGCTGGGCTTTGTTCGTGTTAAGTCGGGGTGACAGGACGGCAATAGAACTTTTCCGCCCCCTGGTTTCGGAGATCAAATGCGATGTTGCGTCATTGATTCGCGATGCAACCGCCGACTAGCGAACAACTTGCAACGCATGTCCTCATGAATATTTCGCTTCCTCCGCTCAGTTGGTGGAACCCCAATCCGCGAGCCAACGGGCGAGGTGACCCCGGTCAGTATCTGGCAAGTACGCCTCACCCGCATTTACTCAAAGGCTCCCCATTAGCGCTGGTGCCAAGTCGATGAAGCGTGAATTGACCTTCGCCCACCGTCTCGTGGCAGATTTCAACGAGATGTTCGTGGTGCGTGAATAGGAAAACCTGAGTGCGCTGCGCGAGACTGGCGAGTTGCGGCAGCACTGCCCTCGTTCGCTCATTGTCGAACGTCATCAGGAGATCATCCAGAATGAGCGGCATTGGCTCGTGGTCCTCCAGATAACGATCCATTGCTGCAAGCCGAAGGGCGAGATAGAGCTGATCTCGGCATCCGTCACTCATCCCTTCCACAGGAACATTCACCCCATTCGCCCTGCGTCCGACGATTATTGGGATGTCCGCTTCATTGAATTCCGCCGCGAGGCCGTCAAAGGCATTACGCGTCATCTGCTTGAACACTTGTCCGGATGTTTCCAGCAATGGTCCCTGATTCTCTTGCCGGAACCGTTCGATTTGATTCCGTAGGAAGTGAGCAGCCAGTCGCAGGCGGATGTATCTGGAAGCATCCTGCTTCATTTTTGCTGCCACAGATTCCGCCTGCTGCCGAAAATCCGCAGCCGTGTCGCCAGCCTTCTCAAGTTCCTTCTTCTTACGGTCCAGCGTGTCCAATGCCGACTGAACTTCCTGAAGGTCCGCAATCTTCGTTCGTTTGTCTGCTTCCAAATGGGTCTTTCGCTGGGGCAAATCATCAGCATTCTCAGATTGAACTCGCAAGATGAAATCATCCAAACTTTGGCCCCGCGCCAGTCCGCCAAGTGTCTCTCGGTGACTGTCGATCCGATCTTGTATAATCGAGCGCTTCTCCAAGTTTGCGAGCAGGGGCTCCAGTTCTTCCGTGTCCCTTAACTGGGACAATCGCACTAACTCCTGCAAGGCTTGCTTCGCGTTCGTTTCCTCCTGTCTCGCGTCCATCAGTTCAGTCGTGGCATCGAGGATCTGAGAGGTCAGTTGGTCATGCCGTGTTTGGGCATCCCTAGCCTGCGAAAGGGCATTCCACAGCCCAGCTTCTTGGGACTCGGTAAGGTCCGCCTCGATCCCAAGCGACGTCGCATGTGTGGATACACTCTGCTCATACCGCTGGATGTCGGCTGCCGTGCTTTCGGCTTCGCCGGATAACTTGGTCCACCTATCAAACTTTGTAAGGAGTTCCTTTCTTTCGTGCAGCAACGTTAGGCCTGCTTTGGGAGTCGTATCCTCCGACAAGCCCACGGACCGACACAACAGCTTCCAGTTTGCTTCCGCCGTTTGGACTGCCGGGAATAGACCAGCAGATTCTTGTTCAAGTCTTGCGAGTTCAGTTCTCAACTTGGCAAGCCGTTTTCCGACGGCGTTTCGCTGGCCTGTTGATTCCTCCCCTTTCTGGACCCTGTTTCTCGCGGCCTCGAACAGCACCGAATACGGCTTTTCGGGAGATTCCATCAAAGCAGTTGCCAAAGTAGTCCTGGCTTTTTCAACTTTCTTACTCTTGGAACTGAACTCCGCTTCCGCTTCTCTCAGCTTAGTGATTGTCTCTCGGAGCCGAACCCAGTTCTCCCGCCACTCCTCCATCTCGTCGGGTGAGCGAGGAACGACACCGATAGGAGCCCATTCTGACTCCCACGAGGCCTGACAGCCTTCGAACTCGCGCTGGAGTGATGCGAGTGACTCCTTTGCCTCGGTGATTTTCCTCTGGCTGTTCTGGACCTGCAGACGCTTTTCCTCGGCTTGCGCGACCGCTTCGGCATCCGATCGCAATTGATCCGCGATGTTGTCCGCCTTGCTGATCGCCTGGGGAAAGGCCTCCACCAGCGGTAATGCGGGATCTAACTCTTCCGTCGCACCCTCGCCCTTCCACTCCGCGAGCACCAATTGCCAACCATGATCTCGATGCCCTCTGGCCTGCTTGAGAGACTCTTCGGACGGCAATTCCCCGCGACGCTCAAGACGGCGCAGTTCGTCCTCCAATCCACCGACGGTTTCCTTTTCGTCACGGATCAGATTATTGGTAAGCCCGAGATCGCGCTCCAAGTTGGCAAACCGATCGCGGAACCTACGAATAGTGGCAGGAGCAGGTACGGCAAGTCGGGAGACGTCATCCAGATCCTCGGGAACACCTGGCACTAGGGCTCGCTCGGCTGCAATGACACGGATCAACTTATCGACCGCCATCTGACTAACCGCAAGCATCTGATTGGCTTCTGTGGCCTCCGCGGCATCCGCCAGCGCTTCTCGGAGAGGCGTCAGATCCGCTTCCGGGAGCGACGCCAACTCGGTCTCATCATTCTCTATATCTGCTTTCAACTCTTCCGCTTTAACTCCATGGGCGGAATGATTACTCAGGGCGGACTGCAGAGCACTCGCAGCCTCTTCGACACTTAACTGCACAGCACTGCTCAGCCGAAATGCCTCTAGCGACTCAGATCCCCCTGGACATTCAAGGCTTTTCATTCCCGCTCGCAACATTACTTCGATGCCAGCCAATTCCTCCTTCAGCTTCGTGAGCGACTTCTTCCGCTCACGATAAGCGCCTAGATTCTGGTGGAGTACATCGAGGGCGTCCGCTTCGGCCAAGACGTTTGGGGACGCCACACAACTCTCCAGTTGACTTTCTAGTCGCGTAATCTGATCCGTGAGCACCCGAACTTTCTCACTGGACGCCGCGTAGCCAGCACGGGCGGCTCTCGTCCGCTCCACAAAATCGCTGGCGACTTCCGGCATTGCGGGAAGCTCGCTCAGTGATCTCGTTTCGTCGTTCAAACGTCCGACGCTCGGCAAAGCATCCTCGCAGCGGTCAATCCAGGCGATCTCTCGTGAGATGCGGTCTATCTCGTCCTCAAGGGTCTTCTTTGCTGTAGACTGTTCCGCGAGGTCTCTTTCCAACTGATCCCATGTTTCGGCATTGACCGTAGCTTCGCGACATTGTTTCAAAAGATCCTTGTAACGGGTCGCCGCTGGCCTGATTGACACATTGGCTGTCGCCCGGCCTTTGAAAAACAGCTCGGACTCGGCCACCATCGCATCCAAGACACGCTGGATGGGCGTGCCTCCGAGGCTGGCCGAGAAAAGCGCATTGCCAATCTCTCCCTCTCCCTTGAGAAGGTGCACGGCACCCTCGCGCAGTTCGCTGCTCCCAAGCCCAAACATCGTCGAAAAATAGTCTAGATCAACGCTGCCCAGAAATGGTCGGAGGGCACTATCCAACAGTGGACTTCCATCTTCGTGCAGAAGTGTGTTCTTGTTGCCCTTACGGCGCTGAAACACCAATCGCTCACCAATCCGATTCTCAATTTCACCCAGGAGGCGAAGCTGCTTGTACTCGTGCAAGAAATTGTCGGAAGACTGACCATGAATTCCGAACAACAGATCGCGAATCGCCCGCAGCAGCGAACTCTTTCCGGCTTCGTTTTCGCCGAAGATCACATGCAAGTCATGTGTTGTTGACGGGAACGACAGTTCCAGATTCGTAAACGGGCCAAAGGCGGGAATGTGCAGTCGCTGAAATCTCATGGGTTGTTACCACCTTTCGTTTTGAGTGACTCCAGGATGATGGCACGCACATCTCCTAAAAGTTCTGCACGCTGTTCAACGCTCCATTGCTCTTCCACCTCGCCCCGCACGTATGTTGGCAGAACGTCCAGCATCTCGGTGATGTCAACCGGCATGTCACTCAAGTCGTCGGTCTCTTTTTCCAGCGTTTCGAGCACAATTCGTGTCAGGGCATCACGCTCCGCCAATTCACTGATGTCATACACCGGTGAGGTGGCCACCTTGACCTGCTCAATCCACACGCAGTTTTCGCCAAAATCCTGCGCGATCCCCGCAATCTCGGCCAGCCAGCGTTGTGCATCCCGATGCAGGCTTCCATGCAAATGGCAGGTCCCGATCAGCGCGATCCTGGATGCTAACAAGCGTCCCTCGGACTTCTCGACAGCATCAGCAAGCGACTTGCGAATACGCTGAAACGCATCAGCTTCTTTTTCCAGCCCGTCGAAGTCGACGCGCACATCTTGCCAGCGCACCACATCCAACGTGCGCCAATCGACGCTCTCAACTTCGAGCGAATCATTAACGGTGACGAGCTGGCAGCCGCGCGGTCCCGTCTCCCGGGCGTGGCGTCCCTGGCAGTTTCCCGCAAATACAATCCAGGGGTCTTCACTAACCACCTCGGGCTGATGGACATGTCCCAGGGCCCAGTAGTCGTACCCCTTACTCCGTAGATCCTGTTCGGAACACGGGGCATAGGTGTCGTGGCCAACTCGTCCCGTCAGGCTGGTGTGCAACAGGCCGACATTGAACTTCCCTGCAATTGCAGTTGGATATTCGAGTGCCAGATTCTCGGGAACGGCGCGATTGGGAAACCCACGGCCATGAATCACCACAGGCAACTCGGCCAACTCGATTGACTCTGGGGCACGCGTGGAGAAAACATGCACATTGTCAGGCAAGCTGAGTTTTTTCGAAATAACCGACGCCGCGTCATGATTTCCGGCAATGAGGTAGACCGGAATGTCGTTGGTCTTTAGACGGACCATCTGATTGCGAAAGAACAGGCCTGTGCTGTAGTCCTTCCAATCGCCGTCGTAGAGGTCACCTGCAATCAGCACGAAATCGACCGCCTCGTCGATTGCAAGATGCACCATCTTTTCAAACGCGTGTCTTGTAGCGCTGCGAAGCATGCTAACTGGTGCGCCATCATGACATTCTAATCCCTGGAGTGGGCTGTCTAGATGGGGATCGGCAGCGTGAATGAATCGAAATGATCGCGAGCGCACGTCGGACATGTTGTTGGCCCAGGTTCTATTGTGTTTGGTGATGATTCGTACTGGATCTCGTTCAGGGAGATACACTGCCAAGGTAACGCGTCACACAATGCTTCACCGAAGCACCTTCCCGATTCCATTACGGAGATGTCTTTCGACATCCGCCTTTGATCCCTGCTCCCATAAGCTGCAATACCAGCAGTTTTGTCTGGGTGAGTCCATACTCACGGTCACTTTACCATTATGGCCGTAGTACGTGCTGATGCCGTTTGGTTTGCGTAACCCCGTTACCGCCACCATGAACTCAGTGACAGCAATCGAGGCGATCACTCCGTTGATTGATACCACCGAAGGCCCTGACCGCCCCATCGCGGCACGAGCTACTCCATAAATCGCCTCGCGATTTCGACGCTCGGCTTCACCTTCCAGGTCGCGCGCTGCCTCCTCCACATCAAGTACGTCCAAGCAGACGAGACAATTGTAACCTTCCTGCGAAACACAAACACGCCCGCCGTACGCTGGTGGCGTTACCTGCGGATTGATGTCGGTCGCTAGATCGAAGTAAGGTCGACCGTATGCTGAACATAGCTCAGTGAGGATAAGCCGAGCCCCTTCACAGTCGAGGCAGCCAAAAATCCAATCGGCGGAGCGAATCGCGGCGAAACCCGCCTCGCTAACAAATGAGTCGAAGACCTTCTCGACCTGAATGGTCGGATCAATTCCTTTTACCAACCGTTCGCCCAGGTCCACCTTTCGGAATCCAGGAACGGGATCGTCGTGTCGGAGCCCTATGTAACGATTTCGATTCGTGGTGTCGGCCTCTTCGCTGTCAATCAAACGCAGGGCACCAATTCCGAGTAATGACAGTTGCTGCACGACCTGAGTGCCGAGACCTCCTACGCCGACGACAGCGCACGTTGTCGCTCGAATTCGATCTTGGCCGTCCTTGCCAAAGAACATTTCGTTTCGGTTAAGCCGTTCATCATTCATATGTTGTTTCCTCCTGGCCCCAAGTGGAGTGAGTTGTACCGGTAGGTGCATGAATCGCCCCATCTTCAAAGCGGAGCACCATCGGGACAGGCGCAACCTCTGACTCGAACCATGCCAAGGAATCAAACGAACTTCTTGCGACCACAATCGCTGCGTATGGACGCCGCTTCAGGCGCCAAAGCATATGGGGCACGAATTCATGAAAGCCCCGTATATCGCTTTCGGAGAACTCTGCTTGGAATTGCGACGGGTGTGAGTGGATCTCGAGGACCGATGCGGTCAAATCGTGCGCCCGTTTGATTACTGCGGCCCGAGTGTCGTCGGTCAGTTCCAGAAAAAATGGCGAACGATGAACAAAACCTTCAGGTGGGACAAAGTAGAGTTCAATTGGGGTAAAGACGCCGATGTCGTCGACGCGGGCGAATACGAACACGGCTTCCTCATTGCGAGAGTCTCCGGGGAGTACGTAGCGGACAATCTCTGTGTAGCTGCCCCGGTCGATGTCAAGAATCGGTTGAGCTTTCATGATCAACGACCCTGCCGAAAGCGTGTTGCGAATCCGTCAACCCAGGTCAAGACATTGTGCCCCCCCTGGGGCTCCGCAGTGGCGAACCACTGCTCCGCTTCCCAGGACAGGAAAGCCCAAGTGCCACCGAAAGGCGGCTGCAGCTCTGCCACATTTCGATAGTTCTCAGGGTATTCGTTGCCGTGGCGAAGATCCTGCGGAATGTAAATCCCGTAGGGCCCAGTGCCGGGATAACCAGCTCGCAGGTACGCGACGACGTTTACTTTCGCGTGGCTCCAGCCGGCGGGCAGCGGATAGTCCGGGACGAGAAACCACATCCCGTCACGGGTGGCGGTCGGGTATCTGCTCCGAAGCATTTGCAACTCGCGATCGAGTCGCTCTTCGAGCAGATGACCGCGCTTCCAGCGGATCTTCTTTGAAAAGCCCATGCCAGGCTTGAGCTGCACAACTTCGCCCGGCTGAAGAGTCCGCTCGTTGTTGTCCTTGTCGATTTCAATCACACCGACAGTCGCCTCCCAACCACCAAGAGCAGCAATCTCCTCCGTCGTGATCGTGTCCTTGTCCCAGGGATAGGCAGTCCCCTCGATGTCAATCGTGTATTTCGGGCCTTGTGGCTGGCCCTGTCCTTTGTCGTTCATGAGTCGTCCTTTCAGTAAGGTGCCAACGCCCCTTGCATTGGCTTCTGAAGGACTAATCGCTGCGACTTTGAGGGACCGGTAATTTATTCCGCCATTTTTTTCACGAGAGGACCGGCGGGCAGGTTTCCGCAGACAAAAAATGCCGGACACCGGGGGCACGTGATACTTTCTTCGAGTGGGAAATATCCCCGCTTGACCGAAGCAAGCATCTCAGAGATCGCCCCCCTGCGAGTTTTGAGGACACGCTCGGTCATTTCAATCGAAGTGACCTTCTCATCCCCCAAATGCACAAGCTGGACGGTGCATCCGGGAGAGTGCTCGCTTGCGGCAAGATGAAACGCAGCAGTAGAAAGGCTATCTCCTTCCTTCGACTTCTTGTGTCCGGTTCTGACTTGGCGAAAGTGAACAGTCCCATTTTCGTCTCTGAGGACTTGATCAGGAGTGACGATGATCTCGCCGCCAGGAACCGCTAGACGCAGCTCTGCCACTGGCGAATGAGCCATATCGGAGCCCGACTCAATAAAGTATCGGACCAACTGCTGAGCGATTCTTCGATAATCCTCGCTGAAGCCGTGGTCTACCGGTCCGTGGGACTGCCAAGCG
Source organism: Planctomyces sp. (assembly GCA_002702685.1). Taxonomy (GTDB): domain Bacteria; phylum Planctomycetota; class Planctomycetia; order Planctomycetales; family Planctomycetaceae; genus Polystyrenella. The sequence continues at coordinate 2,516 of PABD01000113.1, read as the reverse complement.
GCAGCAAGACTGGCCGCAATGTCGTCTGCTGACGGCGGACCACCACCGGATTGGCACACGTCGTTGACCACCTGTTGTACCGCGACGTGAAGCCGCATGAAGGCGGACTCAGTTCTGCGTCCGCCAATTTCGAGAATGTGCGTGTACAGAAACCGTCTCGGGCACCGCTCATGAAGCGCAAGCTGGTGGTTGGTAAAGCTGCAGTTGCCATCGAGGGCAATTGGTATCGGAATTTCGCCCTCATCCTGTGGGAGAGCTGTAATTGGTGAAATCCGGCGGGCGCGCACGTGACCTCCAAGTCGGTCAAGAAACGGAGAGCGAGGTCGATTCCGGCCGTTGGAGGTCAGCGTTGGGTTGTACAAGAATAGGCGGTCGCGCGCACGGGAGATCGCCACGAAAAACAGGCACTCTTGCTCTTCAGCAATAGCAGCGCGTGCCGCATCGAGCCCAGATCCTGATGCACCGTCAATCATTCCATCAGGTGGCGAAATCCCTTTGGCCAAAGAAGCATTGGGCGATCGCGGCATGCTTGCTGAGGTTAGCCCTGGAATGTGTACGACTTCGAACTCCAGGCCCTTACTGCCGTGCATCGTCATCAACCGCACGGCATCTATGCTCTGCGCCGATGACGGAAGTTGCCGAAGATCCCGTTCGTCAGAATGCAACACAAGGCTGCGAATCCGCTCCAGCACTCTGGTGATTGGCAAGCCACTGCCGGGCGGTTGAAGACGAAGAAAATTCATGAACTGCCAGATAGCAATTCCACGCGATCGAGATTGGATATCGCTTGCTGACGCAATATCTGCAACGATTCGACTTCGATCGAGTAGCACCTCGGCAAGTAGCCTCCATGGATCAGCCGAAATCTCGGAACCTTCGAGCAATGCAGCAATCTTCTTCAGGCCGTTCGAGCCGTCCGTCGTTAGCCCTTCGATACCAGTAAGATCGTTGACCCATTGCCTTGGCTCGCAGCCGTGCTCGCGCAGGTGACTCAGTACTCGATCGATGTCTGCCAGGCTGACGCTGTGCTCCGGCAGCGCTGCTAATCTCAACAGGCCCATGGCGCGACAATCGACGACGAGCGAAAGAAGGCAAAGCAGGTCCTTGATCTCACTCCGCTCAAATAAGCTCCCGAGGTAGAGGACCGGAATGCCAAGTTTTTCGAGGCGGCGGGCAAAGCGAGCCAATTTGTCGTTTCCCGAACAAAGAATCGCTTGGTCGCGATAACTGTGTCCGGCCTTGCGCATTTCCTCAATTGCCTCAGCAACCGCAACAACTTCCTCCTCGTCGGTCCCAACTTCACGTCGCTCCGGCACGTAACCTGACTCGCCTCTCTCTGCCTCCAGAGCGACTTCTCCCCCGGCCACCACACTCATATCCGATGCGAAAGAGACAAATGAATCACGAACCTCGGCAACGCTGCGATAATTCACCGTGAGTCGACCGCGCTCGCCGCCCGGAAAATCATCCAGGTCGAATCGCTTCATATTGAATGACGACGCACCACGAAATCGGTAAATCGACTGCTTGGCATCGCCCACCGCCCAAAGGTTCTCTCCGCTCTTTGTCATTGCCTTGAGCAAACGGACGCTTGCACGATTCACATCCTGGAATTCATCAACAAGGATGTGCTCGTAAAGGCTGCACAGATGCTCGCGGATGTCCGGAAAGCTCTCGCACAAACGAACCGGCATCGATACGAGATCGCCGAAATCGACGCAGCCGTTTTCCAGCTTAAGGCGTTCGTAAGCGGCAAATACTCGCGCTACTTCGATACTCCGCTCGGCGGCTTTGATCTCTTCTGGAGTGGCAGAAGGACCTTTCATCGCCTCTGCGAGCGTTCGATATGCCTCTGCATTTACAACTTCGTCATTAGCCCGAGAGATCGCACTTAAGATTGAGCTAAGTGGCTGCGAAGGGTCCCAGAGGTTTTTGAAATGCACCAGCTCTAGCCGAGGATACTCGCTTTCGAGTAAATCGATCGCCTCGGTCCGATCAAGTAGTCGCGGCTCAGCGGAGAATCCTAAGCGATCATGAAATCGCCGAATAAGATCAAGCCCAAAAGCATGAAAGGTGCCGATCCACATTGCTGCTGCGGCCTCACGATGCTGAGCCGCAACCCGTTCAGACAGCTCGCCCGCAGCCTTGTTCGAGAACGTAAGTACTAGAAGTCGACTCGGTTCCACTCCCGAGACCAAGAGGTCGCTTACGCGTCCGACTAACGTCTGCGTCTTGCCTGTGCCAGGCCCAGCTTCGAGCAAAAATGCCTTTCCACGATGAGCGATGGCCTTGAGTTGGTCTGGGTGCGGATTCTTCGGTGGAGGAGAGTCCGCTTGCAAACGTGTACTTGGCGGGAGTAGCAGTGCATCAAACAGTTGCTGAGCGACCACTGCATGCGGCGCTTTGTATCGGTCTGCGATTGCCGATGCCGTCAATCCCTCTTCAACGTGGAGTCGACGCATTACGCTACGGGGAAGCAGGAATTCGCGGGCAAAGAGGTCCATCTGAACCTCTTG
>PABD01000112.1 GCA_002702685.1 Planctomyces sp. | reverse complement strand
CTGAAAACAAACCCGGTTGGGTCGAACAGCCTTACGGGCCCGATGTCCCGTTGTCCGTTCCTTCCGTCGGCATTGCGTTCAACCTGATCAGTCGCGTTCTCTCAGTGAATGAAGGCAGCCCGGCTGCGGAGGCGGGGGTGCAGGCGAACGACTCGATTCTGGCCGTGAAACTGATTCCCCCCGCGGACGCGGACAGCGACGTGAAAGCGAAAGAGCTGTCGTTCGACAAGGAACTCAAAAACTGGGCCCATGCGATCTTTCTGCTGCAGGAGTACTCCGGTTGGAAAGTGGAGCTCAAATTGAATCGGGGGAACGAAACGAAGACGGTTCAGATGAGCCCGGTGGATTCGGACGAATACTATCTTCCCTCATCGCGCGGCATCTACCTGTTGCCCCAGTTGCAAACGCAGAAAGCGGACAGCATCGGTGAAGCGATCAGTCTGGGTTTTGACAGCACGGTCAACAGCGTGATTGATATCTACCTGACGCTCCGTAACCTCATCACCTCGGAACTGTCCGTCAAAAACCTGCGGGGTCCGATTGGTATCGCCTCCGTCTCCCACAGTCATGCGAGCCGGGGTATGCCTTACCTCTCTTGGTTCCTCGGCATGCTGAGCGTGAACCTGGCGGTCCTCAACTTCCTGCCGATTCCCGTGCTCGACGGTGGTCATATGGTCTTCCTGATCTGGGAAGCTGTCACCCGAAAGAAACCCAGCGAGAAAGTCGTCATCGCCGCGACCTATGTCGGCATGATGATCGTCCTGGGCCTGATGGTCCTCGTCCTGTATCTCGATATCTTCGTGCATTGGCTGGGGTAAGGCCGGTTTAGAGACGGGCCTTCGTTACTCATCTCCGCGGCTTCTTCCGGAACGCAGTGACGAGCAGACAGAGAACGAGGAGCCCGATGCTGCCACCCAGCATCCAATTGAAGTAATTGATTTCGGCGACGTCGCGGTTATTCCGATCCGACGTCGCCGATTCTATTTCCCCTGCGGGGATCTCTCCGTCGATATCGATCACGAGCTTCGTCCACAGGAAGTCAACCTCAGCGGCGGCGCCACCACTCTTTCCGAGCAGGAACAACTCCTTGACCGGCTTATCCGTCCATTCCTCGCGACGCAATTCCCTGAACTCACCATCAAGTCCTTCGGATGCGAGCCAGATCATCGATGTCCCCTCACGTTTGAGTTGCAACCGCCCTGCCTTGGCCACTGTAGGTTTTAACTGATGAGAGTGGTTCAGATTCTGGTGCGGGGGAACGCCGGGTCTGGGCTCACGCGGCATTCCGACATGTGCGGAAAACGCATGTCCGCGCCCGGCGGAATTAATCCGTTGTACCCTGGCTTGAAAGCCTTCGTCCACCGTATTGATGACCATCATCGCGCCCGCTCCACTGCCATAGTCCGGTTGGGTTATCTTGTTGATCTCAAAGAACGCAGTGGCGGTGAAGTCACCCGCAAAAGCAAACCGGGTAATGAGGCCGTTGATATCAATTTTCCGTTCGTCCGTGCTTTCAAACTTCGTGTGCAGCCCCTTTTCGGAAGGATTGGAATAAGGGTCTGATCCATCCCGGCCGAATATCCGGAAGTACCGTTTATCCAGTTCACCGCGCAGATCGAACTCATGCACTTCGACGACTGCATGGTCCGAAAGTAGAGTCATTGTGCCGGACATAGTGACTATTAACAGCATGGGTAAAAATAATCTGTATCGATTCACGCTCATGTTGAGTTTCCATCGTTCATGCGGGGAACCTATGGTGATCATCGCGACGGCCAGCTTGCCCGTCGTGAAAATATGCGACTGCTTATTTACCGGTCAGTCTACAGGTATTTTCCTTAAACAACATGCTGGCGATAAGAAAACAGCATTGTTTTCAAAAACGATTCCGTAGGGCTGCTAAGAAATTGAATCCCTGGCCGATCTCGGGTAGCTTGGATGGGCTGTATCACCTCTCTCTGGATAAGGAAATCGCCGTGGCTTCGTCCTCCACTTCGTCGTCGATCGGGCATCCCGAAGACCTGACCGCCGTCTCCAGTTCATACCGCCTCCGGGTCTGGATGGCGCTGCTGGGACTTTTTCTTTTCGTGCTGTTATACATCGGGTTGGCCAGCTGGTTTACCTATACGACCTATCGCATGGTGCGGGGGATCTTCAATGGCGGAGACGAAGCGTTTCGCTCGTTACTCGTCGCGATTCCGGCCGGTTTTTTGTCGATCTTCATGTGGAAAGCGATTTTCTTCATTCGCCCGGGGGCGGCGAACCCGGGTAAGGAGATTACCGCCGAAAACCAGCCGGCTCTGTTCAAATTTCTTCATGAACTGGCCGACGAGACGAAAGCCCCTCGGCCGCACAAGGTCTTCCTTTCCCCGGATGTGAATGCCGCTGTCTTCTACGACCTGTCGGTGCTCAACTTTTTTATCCCGACCCGCAAGAATCTGTTGATTGGACTCGGGCTAGTGAACGTACTCAATCGCACCGAATTCAAGGCGGTGCTTGCGCATGAGTTTGGACACTTCTCTCAGCGATCGATGGCGGTAAGCAAGTGGGTCTATGTGGGCAAAGCCATCGCGGGGCATATCATTGCGAAGCGAGACATCCTCGACCGAATGCTCGAGTTCATCTCCAGAATTGACCTCCGTCTTGCCTGGATCGGGTGGGTCATGCGGTTGATCGTCTGGTCGATTCGATCACTGATGGAGAGCGTTTTTACCTGGGTCATCCTGGCGGAACGTTCTCTGTCCCGCGAGATGGAGTTTCACGCTGATCTGGTTGCGGTCTCGGTATCTGGGAGTGACGCCCTCATTCATGCTCTCTACCGTATTCATTCCGCCGACCAGAGCTGGACGGCAACGACTGACTTCGTAATCAGTGAACTGGTGAAGGGGAAAGCGGTGGAGGATCTCTTCGCCGTGCAGACGTTGATCGACCAACACTTCGGTCGAATCCTGAACCAGCCGCTTTACGGTCAACCGCCACAAATGTCGGGAGATAATCCCGCCAATCATCGCGTGTTTTCTGCTTCTATAGCACAGCCCCCGCGTATGTGGATGACGCATCCACCGAACACGGAACGCGAGGAAAACGCGAAGCGAACCTATATTCCCGCGCCGATCGACGAACAGTCGGCATGGACATTGTTCGACGACCCGGAAGGCCTTCGTAAGGACGTCACTCAGCAGGAGTTGGAGAGGTTTCCCGTAAAGGAAAAGGCGGTCAGGCTGACGTTCGAGGAGGCGAAAGCCGAACTCGAGAAAACTTACTCTCGCGAATCTTTTGATAATCGGTACCAGGGAGTCTATCTCGGACGTCGCGTCACTCTGGCGGTCGACAATCCTCAAGAACTCTACGGGGAGTTCCCTCGGCAGGAGAACTTGATCGTCCGTCTGAATGCGCTCTATCCTGTCTCGCTACGGGATCAGGTCGAGGAATACCGCCGGCTCGATGACGAAGTGGGCATGCTCCAGGCGATTGAACAGAGATATTACGATGCACCTGAAGGAGAGATTCGGTATCGGGGGCGCGTCATTCCGCCAGGCGAACTCCCGGAACTGATCAAGGAAGTTGAAAGCGAACGAAAACAAATTCTAGGAGAAATTGAAGCGTTCGACAGGGAATGCCGAACGATGCATCTGGCGGCGGCAGAGGAAGTCGGGCATGGCTGGAAAGCGTATCTTGAAAGCCTCGGCGGATTACTGCATTACGCAGAGCACTCGGAAGTGAACCTGAAAGATGCTGCCGATCATCTGTTCTATACCACTCAAATTCTGACTGCGGGAGGGAGGATAAGCTCATGGAAGCTTAAGATGATCCTGTCATCTGCGAACGATCTTCAACAAGTAATGTCACGACTGAATCACCAGGCGTCGCAGATTTCCTTGCCGCCAGCGATTCTCACCGAGCTTGAGGCCGAAAGTTGGCGTGACGCCCTCGAGAAATGCGACCTCCCACCGGCCGATGAGGAGAACATTGGACAATGGCTGCAGGTCATTGAAAGCTGGGTCAGTGTGACGGGGAATGCCCTGTCGTCACTGCGCGTCGCCGTTCTTGACGAGTTGCTTAACTCGGAGAAACATGTTGCCGAATGCCTTCGTGAAAGCCGCGAAGCGGAAGCAGCTCCGGCCGTGGCGACACTGCCCGCGACATATTCGACGCTGATCCGTGGCCAGGAACGTCCACGCGAGCAGAAGCTGGACTGGTGGAGTCGATTTACGTTGGCAGATGGTTGGGGATATAGCGCCGCCAGGTTTGCGATCGCGGCGACACTCGTTGCCAGTGTAGTCATCGCCGGTTTGTATGCCGGAGATGTGAACCTCACGATCTACAATGGACTCTCAATCCCGGTGGAGGTGCATGTTAATCATCGCGAAGTGACGGTCGATCCGCACGACTGGAAAAAGCTTTCTGTCAGTCCCGGTGAGAACTATCAGATCACGGCGAAGTCCCCCGCAGGGGAGATCATTGAAGAATTCGAGGAGGACATGGACCAGGTCTTCTCCGATTACGTTTACAATATCGCGGCAGCCGCTCCCATGGTGGAATGGACGGCGGTTTACGGTTCCGCAGATCAGGTTCCTGCGGACAACCTCGGGGCCCGGCGATTCTGGAAGACGACTGCCGATCATATCTTTACTGATCCGCCAGAACAGGTCAGCACGAAGTCCGGCAGTGCTAAACACACCGTGTTGACCGGCTACTCTCAAGAGAACCCATTACTGCTTCTCGGTCTTGTGACCAATCCGGCAGACCATGAACAGATCATCCGAGCGCACGCTCGATGGGATACTTCGGATAGCCGTTATATCAACTCGTGGCTGACGCGCGCAGGCGCGCACAGCGGTTTCCCGGAAATAATTGAGGGGCGGTTGAATTCGAATCCCGGTGACGTGGCCACTCTGCGTATGGTTCAGGAACTGGCGGAAGGTGAACAACGGGAAATGATACTCGAGGTGCACCAGAGAATTGCCGCTGAGCATCCGAATGACCCTGACTGGCAGTATATCGGCATTCGTGCGCTATCGGATGGACCGGAACAGGATCGTAAGTTTCTCGAAGCGCATGCCCGCTGGTCTGATCACAACTGGCTTTGTAATGCGGTGGGATTTATTCACGCCCAACAGGGAGAATGGGAGAACTCATTGCGATGTTTCGAAAAGATACTTAGTCGTAGAGACTCACTCTATGATTCTGCGGCAATGAATGTAGTGCTCCTGCGTCGTCTGATTTCGGGGTCAGATCAGGTTCGCCTTGATGGTATTGGAGATTCAATGGAGGTCATGCAACTATTGTCTCTGGAATCGGGGGAGGGTATTCGTAGGAACGATGCGGGATACGGCTATACGCTTCTTGCGCAAAATCGCTTAAAAGAGGCCTATGATCAATTCGCCAGCGACCAATCGGATCGACGCTTGATGATTCTGATCGCTGCTTCGGAGGGAGCCAAACCAGAATGGCGACGGCAAGCGCTGACGCTGCCGGTGACGGATGATCTGGATCCGAAATTGGCACTCTACCAGGCTGCGATTGCTTATCGGGAGGGTAAGTCGCCCGAATCCTACATCGACCTCGCGAAGAAGTTTTATGCGAAAGCGGAACTTTCGCCGGTCACGTTTCTGGAGCGATTTATCGAGCAACAGAGTCCCGGGTCGCTTGAAACTGAAGCCCTCAATGGACTTAATCTTGACGATCGCGGTCGGGTTTACGCGATCGCCTGCGTAATGTTCCCGGATGAGCAACAGGAAGAGTGGAAAAAGTACGCGACGGCGCTCCTGTTTGTGTCGGAGCGGCCAGCACTCTGAAACGTCTGCGTGGCGATGCAGCCGTTGTATTCGTGGTCGATATCACTGACAATATCGTTGTCGGATCGCCCACCTGCTCCTCGTCGGTGCGGCGGAGAGAACCGGGAGCGACCTATGAAAGCCATGCTGCTGCGTCGAATCTGTTTGTTAGGGGAGGTGAGTGAGCCGTTGGAACTCGCCGAGGTTCCGATGCCGGAACCGGTGGGCGATGAGGTTTTGATCAAGGTGCTCGCTTGCGGGGTCTGTCATACGGAGCTCGACGAGATCGAAGGTCGCACGGCTCCTCCTGTGTTGCCAGTCATTCCGGGGCATGAGGTGATCGGGATTGTGGAGCAGTGTGGGCCCGACACTCGTTTGCTGAGAGTCGGTGACCGTGTGGGCGTGGGGTGGATTCATTCATCGTCGGGAGACGAAGACGAAAATCTCAGTACTGAATTCCGCGCGACAGGGCGCGATGCCAACGGCGGCTACGCCGAATACATGACCGTGCGGGATCGATATGCGTATCCCGTTCCCGAGGTATTCAACGATATCGAAGCGGCGCCCCTCCTCTGCGCGGGGGCTGTTGGATACCGGGCCCTCAAACTGACGAATCTCGTCAACGGTCAGTCCCTTGGCCTTATGGGGTTCGGTGGATCGGCGCATATTGTCATTCAACTTGCGAAGCATCTCTTTCCCGCCAGTCCGGTATCCGTCTTCGCCCGGCATGAAGAGGTGAGACAGTTCGCAAAAGAACTGGGCGCGGCCTGGGCGGGGGATGTCGAGGAACGCGTTCCCACGCCGCTCGATGCGATCATCGATACGACTCCGGTGTGGAAACCGATCGTAGAGTCTCTCAGGAATCTCGCCCCCGGCGGAAGGCTGGTAATCAATGCGATCCGCAAAGAGTCGTTCGATCAACAGGCGCTGCTGGAGCTCAATTATCATGACGACCTCTGGATGGAACGCGAAATCAAGACAGTCGCAAATGTCACTCACCATGATATTGGTGAGTTCCTGAAAATCGCGGGCGACATTCCGATCAAACCGACGGTTGAAGTCTATCCACTTGAAGAAGCCAACCGGGCGCTGGTAGAACTCAAAGAAGGGCGGATTCAGGGAGCGAAGGTCTTACGGGTTGGGTTCAGATAGACATTGATGGGGAGAACATGACGAGAGAAACACGGAATCCGCTGCTTAAGAATCTGATGGAGCAATGCCCCTTTCCGCACCCTGTTCGGGACCTGCATGTCGCGGAGACTCACATCTCCCGGATCCTGTTGACGGGCGACTATGTTTATAAATTCAAGAAGCCAGTTGATCTTGGCTTCGTGGATTTCACGACGCTCGAAAAGCGGAAACATTTCTGCGATGAGGAACTCCGCCTCAACCGGCGTTACAACGACGAATTGTATCTCGACGTGGTCGCGATCACGGGAACGGTGGAATCGCCCACGCTCGATGGGGAAGGAAAACCGTTCGAGTACGCGGTGAAGATGAAGCAGTTTCCCGAGGAAACGCTGCTGGCACGTGTCATCGAACGTGATGAACTTCGCCCCCGGCACTTCGATCAGCTTGCCATCGATATCGCGCGATTTCACGAACGGTTTGCCATCGCCGCGCCGGATTCGTCGTTCGGTAGTCCTGAGACAGTGCTGAAACCGATTGACGAGAATTTCCGCCAACTGTTCGACGCGATCACTGACGATGCGGACCTTCGCTCACGTCTGGACGCACTTGAATGCTGGAGCAAAGAAGAATTCTCGCGGCTCACGCCGGCGCTCCAACAACGCAAACGGGGGGGGTTCGTCCGTGAATGCCATGGAGACATGCACCTGGGAAATATGATTTTGCGCAACGACCGGATCATTCTGTTCGACTGCGTGGAGTTCAACGAGAGCTTCCGTTGGGTCGATCTTATCAGTGAAGTGGCGTTCTGTGTGATGGATCTGCAGTACCGTGGGCACGGCGAATTTGCCCACCGCTTTCTGAACCGTTATCTCGAAGAGACGGGCGATTACCGGGGGATGGACCTCTTCCGGTTCTATCTCACTTATCGCGCGCTCGTTCGAGCGAAAGTCGCTGGAATTCGCCTGCATCAGGACGGGCTTACTACCGAAGAGTCTGAGCAGATTCGCCAGGAATGCGCGGGCTACGTCTCTCTGGCCGAGCGGTTTATCAAAAAACATCAGCAGACGCTCTCCATCACGCACGGATTCTCGGGAAGTGGGAAAACGTGGGGGACGCAGACCATCGTTGATCAGGAGGGGGCGATTCGCATTCGGTCCGATGTCGAACGCAAGCGGCTCTTCGGGTTGCGACCGGAGGAGAAAAGCGACTCCGTGATTGGCGACGATTTCTACTCCGCCGAAGCGACCGAACGCACTTATCGCGTGCTGAGGGAAGAGGCCGCCTCACTGATCGATGCGGGGTATTCCGTTATCGTGGATGCGACCTTCCTCGATCAGCATCGACGCACGCAGTTCCGCCAACTGGCGGAGAATCTGGGCGTCCCCTTTCACATCCTCAGCTTCCAGGCATCCGACGACGTGTTGCGCGAGCGGATTCGAGAGCGTCATGCCGAAGGGCGCGACTCGTCCGAAGCGGATCTGGCCGTGCTCGAGCATCAATGGCGGACCGCCGAACCACTGACGGAAGAGGAAACGCCTTATGTCAGGCTTCAGGCTCCGCCGAAGGGATGACCCATTCGAGCAGCGTACCGACCGGCCACATCAGGAACGAGGCGACCATACCCGGGAAGAGTTCGAAAACGTCGCCGTTGAGACCGAGAGAACGCCAGCCAATCACCGTGGCGATTCCTCCCGTCATCATCAGCATGATAGTGAAGGTCGACAACGGGACTTTCATCAGTCGCAGCAGCAGTGGCGGCCCAATCCCCGCGCCGAGGGCCGACCAGGCAATCAGCACCAGGGCGAAGACGCCCTGTTTTGCGAAGAGAGCGATAATGAGCGCGAGAATCGTCACCGCCAGCGTCGCGATTTTGGACGCGAAATAGGAGTCTTTGAAGCGAGGTGAGATATCCTGCGTGATCGCGCCGGAGCAGACGAGGATTTGCGAATCGGCGGTCGACATCGTTGCGGAGAAGAGTCCCGCGAGAGTAAGGCCAATCAGGACATCAGGGAGCAGGCGACGGGCCATTTCCGGCATGATAAGTTCAGTTGCGTCCGATTCGGACATCCCGGCCGTTAACGGAATGTCAGTGAGATCAGGTATATAAGCGCGACCATACAGACCGACGAGAATGCTCATCGCGAAGAACGGGATGAACCACATGAAGTAGATCCAGCGAGCGCGTTGGATGTCCTCCACGGAACGGATCGCCATGAAGCGGACGAGAATATGTGGTTGTCCGATCGCTCCAAAGCCGCCGAATATCATACCGATCAGATAGAGCACGAAACCAAATCTCACGTCGGCAGGAAACCAGTTGAGCAGGTTCGGATCCTGAGCCTTGAGGTTGGCGAGGACCGCGGAGGGGGGCCCGATTTCGAAACTGGCCGCGAGGATCAGAGTCAGCATCGCGAGGATCATCACGATGGACTGCGCGGCGTCGGTCCAGATGGACGCCCGGATTCCGCCGGAGAAACAGTAAACAACGACCATCACCGCTCCGACAATCGCGCCGACTTCGGGTTCCCAGTGGAAGAGTGCTTCCAATGCTTTGCTCCCCGCTTTCAGCTGCGCGGCGGCATAGACGCCCAGCAACACGAAGGTCAACAGTCCGGCCAGCACGGTAATGACCCGTTTGTGACCGCCGCTGGTATGCGAAAGGAGTGCGGGTATGGTGGCCACATCGTGGTCTTCTGATTGCCGTCGGACGCGCGGATGAACGAGCAGCCATGCGAAGAAGTCTCCGACAATCCAGCCGATCATCATCCAGATGGATTCAATTCCCACCCGGTACGTATAGGCGATCATGCCGATGAACATGAACCCGCTGTTATTGGTGGCAACGGCGGAGAGTGAAGCGAGCCAGGGGGGGACATTGCGATCAGCCAGGAGATAATCGTCCGTGGTCGTTTTTTTCGCGCGCGCCGACGAGACACCAATCGCAATGAATATTCCAAGAAAAAACAGAAAACTGAGAACAACAATAGTCACGACTATCCTTCAGGAGGTTGAGGCCCTGAGAAGCCGGGCCATGGAGGGTTCGGGGTGCGGAAACGAGTTCACGCCCGGGAACGACGTCGGAAATTGCATCAGCAGTGTTTACGCGCGAACCTGAAAGTTGCTGGTATTGGCGAAAGCGCGCGGCGAATGCGGTAACGTCCGGACAGGATGAGTGAGATGCGCTCGCAATTATGCCGAAAACAAGCGCAAAACTGCCAGTATAGCCGCAACGTCGATCCATTCCTAGCCGCTTCGTCCGGTGAGCGGGAATGGGGGTAATCGTTTAACACGAACGAATATCGCGGAGGTGCTTGAGGCGGTGTCGCAACTCCGTGGGTACGCCTGCAGTTAAGAGCTTGATAAGAAATCGGTGAAGTACGAAATGGCGACAGTGCGGAGGCGATGTGGGTGAGATGTGGGTTGAAATCTCCGCGAAGGGGCTGATACTGTAGGCGAAGCCCGCGGACACCGTGGGAAGCGGATCCTGATTTCGTGTTTGATCTCTGTCAGGAAGCAGAATCATACCGAGTGGCTCCGACCAATTCGTCCCTCCGTCATCTTCCTCAAGAGACCACCAGAACCCGAAGAAAACGACGCTCAAACAATCATGGAAAAAACGGCCACACGCGTTCGACCGAAGGATCCTTACTATTCACGCACCTCTGCCCCCTGGGAAACCGCGCCGCGGTTAGATCGCATCCCCGATGATGCTCCAGGTCCACTTCCCGCAGAAGAAGTTCGGCGGTATCAACAGGAGGGTTTCCTGTTCGAGCCCGAGCTCTTCAGCGAAGCCGAAGTGAAAGAATTTCTCTCGGAAGCGAGTGATCTCGCCCGGGAATGGCCGAAGTCGCGGCCGGGACTGATTTGCGAGCCCGGTTCCAATGCGGTCCGTTCGATCTTTCGGCTCCATCGCGTCAGTAAGTTATTCAGGCGTCTGTTCGCGGATGATCGACTGCGGGCACGGGCTCGACAGCTCATCGGCACTGACGTCTATATTCATCAGTCGCGCATCAACTACAAACCGGCGATGGATGGTAAAGAGTTCTTCTGGCATTCTGACTTCGAGACGTGGCATGTGGAGGATGGGATGCCGCGCATGCGGGCTTTGAGTGTCTCGCTGTTTCTGACGGAGAGCCACGAGTTCAACGGTCCGCTCATGATCATTCCGGGTTCGCACCTGACCTATATTCGCTGCCCGGGTGAAACCCCCGAGCATCATTACGAACAGTCGCTGAAACGACAGGAATATGGCGTCCCGCCGCGCGAAGCCCTCGCCGATCTTATCGAGGAGAGTGAGATCGTCGCCCCGAAAGGACCGGCGGGCTCTGTCGTCTTCTTCGACTGCAACCTGATGCACGGCTCCAATGGGAATCTGAGTCCGTCTCCCCGCGTCAATTTGTTCGCGGTTTATAACAGTGTCGAAAACCAGCTGGTAGAACCGTTCTGCGACCGTGCGCCACGACCGGAATACCTCTCGGAGCGGACCATTGACGTACTTTCCTGACTTCAGGGCGACAGCCAGAGGTGAGCATCTGTATTCGGTTGCGGGATCGCCGCTTTACAGTCGGGGGGGCGTGTTGTAAATTAGCCAGAGTGTCGGCGGAGGCTTGGCTTCATGCTGGTACACAGGGTTTGGTTATTCAGACGCGGGAACGCTTCCATGAAATATGGACCGGATAAAGAGCGGTCGGGCAATGCCGTAATGCTGATGGCGGTCACCTTCGTGATCCTGGGTGGGGTCGGCGTCTTCGTCGCGCTGTCGGGTGTCTCTCCGATAGATCCCCTGGTATCGCTCGCCGTCATCGGTGTGCTGTTCCTCGTCTGGGGAATCATTTTCTGGACGTTGAACAAGATGGCGGCCGCATCGGCCCTGAACGCCACCTTCTTCCGGTTCTGGAAAAAGGACCTCGACGCCAATCGGCTCGACTGGGAGCCGAAGAAAGTCCGCAACTACCGCAAGAAAGACCTCGGCACCAATGCCCCCCCGACGAAAGAGTCGCTGGAAGATCTGGGGATGGGAAACAGCACCTGGGTGCCCAAAGGAAACGCCCCCAAACGGAAAACAACCCCGTCGCAAAAATCGCCCCGCCGCCACTAGATCCTGTCCAGGATAAGTGTGGCGGCTATCGTACCCGAAAAGCCCTTGAATGTAGCAGGCTACGCCGCCAGAACACGCTACGGTTATCTGGAATTTGCTATAGGAGTAATCCTGTAATCCTCTGAAGGGTTACGTTGAAGAGTTATTTTAGATCCGAAAATAACCACAACCGGGTTTCAGGATGAGTTTTAGTCCACTGTCAGTCCGGCGCAAAATTCGTCGTGTATTTCACTCGAATCGAACTGCGGTGTTGAGCTATTCCTCAGATACCTGAGTGTGCCGGATGTGGGCGTAGTTGAGCACTCCGACGAAGATCGAACCACCGACCATGTTTCCAGCGAGCGCCGTGGCAATAAAGCTGAAGACTTCGTCCGGAGTTCGTTTGTCGCCGATAAACCAGGCGGTAAACATCTCTGCGGAGCCGGCAATGGAGTGATGCAGACCCCCCAGGCCGATGAGAAACGTGACGATATAGACGACGAAAATCTGACTGCTGTCGGGGGCGGTCGCAAGCACGAGCCAAGCGCCGAGCGCCATCAGCCATCCGGCCAGGATCGCACTGAGGAACAGTGGCCCGAATTCGTACTCCGTGAGATGTTTGCCGATCAGGATGTAGCCTTCCCGCGCCCCCACGACAGTATCGACTTTGAAAAGCAGCGTGGCGATGATGCCCGCGCCGATCAGGTTGCCGGCGATGACAATCGTCCACAAGCGCAGCAGGCGGTAAATGGAATGGCGGCGATCGAGAATGGGATAGATTGCGGTAGCGGTATGCTCTGTGAAAAGCTGCGCGCCCCCCATGATACAGATAATGAATCCAGTCGGATAAACAAGGGCCTGCGACAGGCGGGTCAGCAGGGGATTATCGAGCGGTAGAGTTAACGTGGTCATGACGGCAACCGCCATGGCGGAGAAGCCAACGATCATTCCGCCGGCGACCGAAGAAAGCCAGAGCGAGACCGCCTTTCGCTTCAATTGCTCGGTACCCTCGGTGATCGCTTTCTCCAGCGTGTCGTCGGGGTGGCGCATGGCGGCATCCGAACGCTTCACAATCACAGAGACGAAGGTGTCCTCTTCTTTCTCCCGTTCCTTGGTTCGCTCGGTGGGAGGGGGGGCATCGTGATTATTCTGAAGTGGTTTACCGTCGGTATCCAGCAGAGAGGGTTTGGTGGGTTCGTTCATGAACGGTAAACCTGAAAAAAGAGCAAACCGAAAGCGGAGGCCAGATCCGAGGTCAGATGGAGTCAGCTAACGTTATAGACGATCCAGGTGCGAAAACGAATCCGTACAGAGTCTCCCGCTCCCGCGGATCTTCAAATCCCTGGGGGAAATAGTCGCGGTCGAAGCAGGGTTCAGCGGGCGGCGGTGTGACGGGAGGTTGGATTAAGCACCTCAACCTCGACGCCATTCGGTTGCGTCCGCCGCGTCCGACGTTTCGCCATCGCTTTCTGAAGCAGCTTCATATTTTTCCGGTTCGACTTGAACGTCGCGTCGAAGATATCACCCGCGATCGGAACAGCACCGACGAGTGAGTCGATGCCGACATTGCCGATCATGCGGAGCAGGGTGAAGCGGGAGACGCCAAGCAAGCGGGCCTCATTAATGAGCCAGGCGGACATCACCGCCGTGACCGCGTCGCCCACACCGGGGACGAGACCGATAATCGTATCCCAACCGATACGAAAATTCGTGCCAGGGACGCGATAGGCTTCATCAAGCCACTGTACGAGCTTTTCGAGTCGCTCCAGTCGCGCAATGTCTTCGGGGATATCTTGATCGGATAAGCGTTCGAATTTCGCCATCGTTATATTCTCTTCTTAGAAGGTGATTATCGGAAGTAACGCCGGAGCGGTCGACTACTCAGGAATCAAAATGGATTCGCTGTCGGGAGAACGTGTTTCCGTCTCGGCCGGATCACACGGTTTCTCTTTGACATCAGCGTTTGGTCCGCTGTTTTTCGCTGTTGCAATCATGGTCGCAGTGCCAATGACAGCAACAGCAATCCAGGCAGTGATTCCAATATCACGATCTTCGGAGAAAATCGAAGTGACGGCTGCGGCAGCGGCGACACCGACGACGGTCGCTCCACTGATCAGCAGGGCCTTCACTTGATGGGGATTCTTCTTGAGAAATGACATGACGGAGCCTTCCTGTCAGAGTCGAATCTTGGATACGCCAGCGGGGTATGGATGTGCGGGTGGATTGCTGACGAACAGGAAGCGTAGGGTCATCGTTGATGTACAACCAGAATTGGTTGAACAATCGAAATCAGAATCGCCACTTACACGAATTCGAGTGACGCGCGTTCCGGATGATGACCGGAAACCGACATCCTCTCCTGTTCCGCATCCTGCAACAGGATTTCAGAACGTTTAATGGAAACATCTCCGGGTGCGGTGATACCGAGGCGAACACGACCGCCACTACTCTGGATCACCTGAACTCGAATGTTGCCATCGATGACGATTTCTTCTCCACATTTGCGGGAAAGTACCAACATACTTTTCTCCTCCTTGATTGGGAAAGTGATTGTGGTATCAGTTCTCTGTGCAAGCGCGGTACCAGACCGGCAAAAATTGCCGAAAATTCTGGTGCATCTCGTCGGTTGACGGGATTCGCCCTTTGTTAGCGACGTGAAACAACCGGAGATCGCCTTGGATCAACGATTTAATCTGCGTCAAAACCCGTTGAAATGCCTAAAGTTAAAAGAGCTGTGATCGAGATTTAACCACGGCTGGATGGAAATTGTTCAGCGGAAGGGCGTGAATCATCGGTCTGAGCCGG
>PABD01000111.1 GCA_002702685.1 Planctomyces sp. | reverse complement strand
GCCATTCAAGGAAATCGTAAGTCGGACGAGCAGGGTGGAGGGACTTTTCTTGATAACCCGCAGGTCGCCTTTTTCAAAGAGGGCTTCCGGTTCCCGCAGCAATTCCTGGAGATCGGCGGCGGAGACTCTGGATGAAGCGAATGCATGAATGCGGCCCGCAGAGAGTGCGTGAATTCCATTATCATCCGCAGTCCGATTCGCAGCAACGCGAGGAGATTCATTCTTCATGCTGATCCCTCTGCGGCGTCCGTTTCCAAACGTGTGGTTCCCCTGCGATTGCATTTTTTACAAACACGTGGCGCCCGATCGATTGTATTTTTTTCGTCCAGGCGGACCTTTTTGCAATTCTTACAAGTCTCTCCTGCGACGGTGCAGAAGACCTGCTTCCTCCATATTTTCTGTATCTTCCCAATCAGTCAAAAGTTATGCAACTCACTCGGAGAAAATTCTAAGCGCGCGAATCTTTTGGCCCTCCTTTTGCAACTCTTCGGCACTGAGTACATGATGTACTTTCCGTCGCAGGATCGCGATGGATTTGAAATTTTAAAGCAAGGATGCTGAACAGATGAAACTTCGTCTGACAATCTATTTGTCGATGCTGCTCTGTAGCTCTTTTGCCTACGGGGCTACCTATAAAACAGCTAATTTTGTCGTTCACGCGGATAAGGCTCCCGTCGCGGAGCAAGTGGCGAAGACAGCCGAACAATGCCGCAAGGAAATCGCCATCGCCTGGTTGGGAAAAGAACTTCCCGGCGACTGGAACACACCCTGTCAGGTCAAAGTGAAAGTCGGCCAGATCGGCGCCGGCGGAGCGACGACATTCAAATTCAATAAAGGTGAAGTGTACGGTTGGGATATGCAGGTGCAGGGCACCCTCGAACGCATTCTCGATTCTGTCATTCCCCACGAAGTCAGCCATACGATCTTCGCGTCCTACTTCCGTCGGCCACTGCCACGCTGGGCGGATGAAGGGGCGGCGACGATTGTGGAACACATTTCCGAAAAGAAGCGACAGCTCGACCTGTTGCACGATGTACTCGACACAAACCGCCGCATCCCTCTGAACAAGTTGCTGGAGATCACCGAGTATCCGCGGAACCATCAGGATGTCCTGACCCTCTACGCGGAAGGTTTTTCTCTGGCGGACTTCCTGATTCAGGTAGGTGGCCGGAAGCGATTTCTTAGGCTCCTCGACAAAGCAGAGGAAGAAAGCTGGGAAGTCGCTTTCCGTGACATCTACAACCTGGAGAGTGTGGGTGATCTCGAATCACGGTGGCGCGGTTGGGTACTCGCTGGCAGCCCGCGTAACCGTCAGCGTGACGCTGACGTGGAAGTGGCTGTCGCGGAAATCCCGGAAGACGAAGTCGTTCGCGGCCAGTCTCCCGAACGGGAAGCCGCCAAGCAAAACAAACTTTTACGACCTGAGCCCACCAGAGACCAAGTCTCTGATCAATCATTGTCCAGTGATGAAACTTCTGACCGCATCCGTCGACCGGACCCGCAGTTGCTACGAGTCTCATCCAAACGATGATTCCTTTTTAAGGACCCTGATTTCTTTTCCCTGACGAAATCCTGATTTTCTCCCTAACGAAAGCGCGACGATCACCCGGATACCGGATCAGTTTCCCACAACATTCGCTGATCCGGTCACGACTGATATCGAGACAACACCCTCTCTCCCCCGTTGTCTCAACGAATTCATGTTGTTCGGACCCTGATTGTCGTACATGCCACCGCGCAAGCGGTGGCATTTTTTTATGCGCTGATCGAAAACTTCGTCGTTATCGCTTTCCCTTGAATCGATCGCCGAGAGGCAGCCCCTGATCGATGACTTTGCCCAGATCGTCTGTTAATCGAGGGAGAAAATTCACGTCCTCGGGCACCCTGCGCAGCACGGTGTAGCTGCCGGATTGAATCTGTTCTTTCAGGTTGATCAACCGTTGCAGTACGGTTTGCCGAAACGTTTCCAGCTCTTCAGTCGTGAGATCGTGCCGCTGGAGTTCCGTCCGAATGCGATCTGTCTCCGGGTTGGTCGTGCGGACGCGGGTCAGTTGGGCAAGTGTGGTCCCTTGAGTTCGATACAACAGGCCATCGATGAAAGCCCGCTTGAGCTGCAGGTCAGGATCGAAGTGGTAAACCGGGTCCTGCCCCAGAAAGCAGGAGAGTTCTCCCTGTTTGCGATAGCCAAACACGAAGGGCTCGGATTCACTGGGAAACTGGATTTCCATCCGCTCCTTGAGCGCCGTCGCCTCCCGCATCAAATCTTCCCGGTCAGATTCCTCCAGAGCCATTTTTCTTGCAAAGCCTTTCCACATCCCGGATAGTAATAGGTAATAATGTAGATGGTGAATCTATCGCATTTACGGTTCAGGTCAGGGCGGACAGGTTTCGGCTTGCCGGGAACGCAGAGGTGCTCTGCCTGATTCAGGAAAACATGCCCGGATAAGGTAGCAAAGCGGGCTCATGGCCTACCTTGTCCTTCCATCGACGTTACCGGGGATTCCCTTGTGATGTTCAGATTGATGCGTCTTTATTCTCCTCATCCTACTTTCGTTTGATTTCATTCGGATCAGATCAACAGGAATTTCCTTCCGGAAGTTGGAAAATTTGTCGCCGTCAGAACCCCAGTAAGGATGCGGGGCATTCTGAACTCACGCCTGCCCGGGAATGTGGAATGTCGTCAGTGACCCATCGTTACAGCTTGCCCGTTTCATCCGCGGAGATCAGCACGATTGACCCTCAACGTCTGATCGAAGTGGAACGAAAACACAAGCAGCTGATCGAATTCCTCGAATCGCACAACTTTGATGCCCTCCTGCTTCAGAAACCGGAAAACCTCGCCTGGTTCACAGCCGGTGGCGATTTTACTCGAATGGGATCGTCGGAGCCGGCCGGCGCAATCTTCATCACTCCTTCCGCGCGCCTCCTCGCCACCAACTCCATCGATGCCGCACGCATCTTCGATCGGGAGATACCCGGTTTCGGATTTCAGGTAAAGGAGCGTCCCTGGCACGAATCTCCCGAAACGCTCATCGAAGACCTCTGCCGCAGTCGTCGCGTCGCCAGCGATACCGGACAGAACGGAACGAAGGAAGTCTCCCTGCACCTCAAAAACCTGCGTGTCGGTCTGGCTGAGCGTGAATGCCTGTTGTTGCGTGAACTCGGTCGTCAGGTTTTACACGCAGTCGAAGCGACCGCCCGCCATCTGCAACGGGGCCAGTCCGAATCAGAAGTCGCCGCGCAATTGACCCACCGGCTGATTAAACACAATATCGCCCCCGAACGGATCCAGGTCCTCGCCGATGGCCAGGGACAGCGTTATCCGTCGTGGAGTTACGGAAACGATCCGGTGGAAAGATATTGCGTCATCTCCGCCGTGGGCCGTCGTGACGGACTGCACGTAGGAGTCTCGCGAACGGTCAGCTTCGGCGCGTTACCTCGCTCAGTCCGCGACGCCCATTTCCGCGTGATGCTCGTACAGGCGACGGGAATGTACTTCTCGCAGCCCGATTGGGAAATGTACGAAATCTGGAACCGCATTCAGCGCATTTACGAAAAATTTGGACATCCGCTCGAGTGGCGGCGGGCCGAACAGGCTTCCGTTCTGGGTTATAAATCGAGCGAAGTTCCGCTCGTTCCGAACAGTCAGTTCCGGCTCGAGAAAAATATGGCCCTCCATTGGCATCCTTCGATTGGCGCCGCGTCCGTGGGGGATTCGATCCTCGTGAAAGAAGACGGATTCGAACTGCTGACTCCCCTCGAGGAGTGGCCGAAAATCAAGATCGAAGTGAAAGGGGTGCCGATCTACCGCCCCGATATTCTGCAGCGACCGGAATAGGCCAGTTTGCACTTTCCACCGAGGGCCCGTCTGTCCATAATGGCCGACCCGGTCGGGATGATTCCATGTGTTTGAGAACATCGCCACCCCCGGAAACTCGACCCAGTTTAACTAACCGGATTTCCATCAGGGCTTCCGCCGCGGCATTCGGAGAAGCGGTACAACCGGTAAAGCCCTCACGTTTTTACAGCCGATGACTTTGAGGCATGAAGCGTCCGCGGTCCCGATGCAGTTGGACCAGACGGAACAGCCGTTTCCCCCTGGGAACGGCAGCGTAAACGTTGATCTCACGCGAACAGGATGTTCAGTTCAACTATGGCGAAACTTCACCTCAGCCCGGATACAGTCTCTTCCCGTCCCTCTCAGCCTGCCGACGGCACCTCTTCCAGCAAGCGCCTGAATGCGCTGCTCGAAGGTATTCACAAAGCCCATCTGGTTGGTATCTGCGGTTCGGGAATGAAGGCGCTGGCGGAGTACCTCTCTGATTGCCAGATCACGGTGACCGGCTCCGATCTCGCCAGCTCGGGCGCGATGTGGGAAGCCATGTCGGAGCGGGGACTGAAGCTGCATCAGGGCCATCAGGCTGACTTCGTCGCCGCTGACACACAACTGTTGATCTACAGCCCCGCGATCGGCGCAGACAATCCCGAACGTGTTTCCGCGCGGAACCAGGGAATCAAAGAGTATTCCTATACAGAGTTTCTCGGCAAATTGCTGGAAACCGAGACCGGGATCTGCATTGCCGGGACCCACGGCAAAAGCACGACCACCGCGATGACGGCATTCATTCTGGAGTCGTCCCGGATGGAACCTTCCGTCTTCGTCGGAGCGGAACTTTGCGGCCGGGGACGCAGCGGCTGGGCCGGAAGAGGGGAACTGATGGTAGTAGAAAGCTGCGAATATCGCCGCCACTTCCTCAATTATGCGCCTCGCTATGCCGCGATTCTCGGCATCGAGGCAGACCATTTTGACTGCTATGCGACCGTCGACGATGCCACTGTCGCCTTTGGACAGTTCGCCGCGAATGTCGCCGCGGATGGAACCTTGTTGATCTCTGCCACCAGCCCGGCGGCGGTTCAGGCGGCAACAGCAGCAAAAGCCCACGTAACGACCTTCAGTTGCGACGCTCCCGCGGACTGGTGGGCGACCGACGTTCGCCGCACGACCACCGGCCAGCGGTTTCGGGTTTTCCACGAAGGGGACTTTTTCTCCGAACTCGAAATCGACCTCCCCGGCGACCACAATATCTCGAACGCCCTCGCGGCGACGGCCCTCAGTCACTATGCCGGTTGCTCACCGATGCAGATTCGCGTCGCGCTCTCCCGCTTCAAGGGAATCAAGCGGCGGTTTGAATCAGTCGGATCGTACCGCGGGGTGACGCTGATCGACGATTACGCCCATCATCCGACAGCCGTCGCCAAGACACTCGCCGCCGCCCGGCAGCAGTTTCCCAAACGGCGACTGTGGGCCATCTACCAGCCGCATCAGGCGTCACGGACGACCGCGCTGGAAGCCGAGTTCGTTACCGCGCTCTCCGGCGCCGATCAGGTGATCATCGCCCGGACCTTCGCCGCCCGGGAATCGTCCGCAGCCGACGACGACCGCACAGCCGTCCAGCTGGCGGAGAAACTGTCTGCGAGAAAGGTCCCCACCCGTTATTGCGGTGCTCTTGACCAGTTGGTCGAATCTTTAGACGATGCACTTCGTCCTGGGGACGTATTGCTGACAATGGGCGCAGGAGATATTGATCGGGTTCATAATGCCTTCACTAGACGACTTTTCCGACATCACGCTTCTTAACGAACCGCTCGCGAAACATACCTGGCTGCGCGTCGGCGGACCCGCCCAGTATTTCATCGAGCCTCGCAATTTCGACGAGCTGTGTGATGTCGTCCGCTACTGCCGCGACTCCGACACCCCCATTCATATCCTCGGGGGCGGCTCGAACATCCTCGTCCGCGACGAGGGGGTCAGTGGCGTGGTTCTCCACTTCAAGCCCGAACATTTCTCGGAAATTACCATCTCCGGCACTCAGGTACGCGCCCAGGCGGGAGCCCTGCTCTCGAACGTCATTTCGCGCTGCATCCAGGAAGGCCTGGCCGGGCTCGAAACGCTCGCCGGAATTCCGGGCACGATCGGCGGCGCTGTCGCGGGCAACGCGGGAGGAAATAACGGCGACATCGGCCAGTTCGTCAAAGAAATGCAGGTCCTGACGGCGGAGGGAGAGGTGAAAACCCGCACCGCCGAGGAGATCTACTTCAACTACCGGCAGACATCCATCACCGACCTCGTCGTCACCGAGATACTGTTCGCACTGCGTCAGGATGACCCCGACGAAATCAGCCAGCGCATGCGTAAAATCTGGATCATGAAAAAAGCGACACAACCCCTGTCGTTCCAGTCCGCCGGCTGCATTTTCCGCAATCCACGGGGAACGAAGGCCGGGGCGCTGATCGAGCAGGCAGGCCTTAAAGGGACTCGCGTCGGCAATGTGGAAGTCAGTGATCGCCACGCGAATTTCTTCGTGACCCACCCCGGAGCTTCGGCGGAAGAGATTCTCAAACTGATTGATTTGACTCGTTCAAAAGTCAGCGAACAACACGGAATTGATCTGGAGCTCGAAATTAAGATCTGGTAAAAATCCGGCCCCGTTCCCGATGCCCACCGGGTTGAATTCAGCCCGATTCGAGGAACAAGCTCACTTCAGCATTGCTGACTTCTAACACACAATCACATTCGCGGCCCTCAGTCACGACAGCAACGACAATTTTGAGCACGGCCCATGGAATCGGGCTGGCCATCGTCGATTTCCGGACTGACGCTGCTTCGATAGACCCTGAAAACCCTTACCGGACCGGATAGTTTTATCAGCAGGTCGATGACCGGCGAAGTTCATGTAAGACTTCGCTTCACCCGTCGACTCGCAGCTCACTCTATGTGATATCCACCGGAATCAAACCCAGCCAGGTGCACGGAGGCTTCCATGGCAGAGTTCGACTTTCTTTCGAATGATCCCCTGCGAATCGTGGTTCTTGCCGGAGGCGAATCCTCCGAACGGGAGATCAGTCTGCAGAGCGGGGCGACAGTAACCGAAGCCCTCAAAGAGCGCGGCCACAACGTCATCCAGATTGATCCAGCATCCGAAGATCTGACGGCCTACGACTGGAACGACTGTGACGTCGTGTTCATCGCGCTGCATGGCCCCTACGGTGAAGATGGTGAAGTGCAGCGTCTGCTGGAAGAACGCGGAGTTCCCTATACGGGTAGTGATTCCTGCGCCTCGCAGCTGGCTTTCAGCAAATCGGCGGCGAAAGAGCGATTTCTCCTCTCCGGCGTCGACACGCCCGCCTATGTGTTAATCCATGAAACAGACGATGCTTCGGCGATTCATCAGAAAGCGTCCAGCATCGGTTATCCGCTCGTCGTTAAACCCGACGCGCAAGGTTCCAGCCTCGGTGTGACAATTGTCCGATCTCCGGAAGATCTGCCGCAGGCACTCGCCCGTTGCTTCCACTACGACTCGTTCGGCTTGATGGAGCAGGCGATTGAAGGAACCGAATGGACGGTCGGCATCGCCGATGGTCAACCGCTCCCCCTGATTCAGATCGAAGCGGAGCGGGAATTCTACGACTACGACGCCAAGTACGTTGATGACAACACCCAGTTTCATTTCGAGTTCGAACTGGACAGCCCCATCATCGGACAGATCGAGCAGCTCGCGCTCGCGTCGTTTGATGCCCTCGGTATCACCGGGATCGCCCGGGCGGATATTCGCCTTGATCGATTCGGCAAAGCCTGGGTGCTCGAAGTGAATACGATTCCTGGATTTACGTCGCACAGCCTGATTCCGATGGCCGCGCGGCGACTCGGAATCGAACTAGGAGAACTGTTTGAAAAAACAGTTCGCGGCGCGATGCAGATGAGCTATCTGCGTCGTCAGAACTGAACCAGTCCGCATATTTTGAAGTCGCTTCATTAAAAAAGACGCTCACGGGCCAGCGAGACTTTTCCGAACAGGATCCGCTGTCGATTAGATCGATAGGAAGTGCCAGGGTGGGCATCTTCTGCGCGCCTCCGGGCGTAAATCGATTGGAACCCTGTTCACCGGAAGAGATAGCGGCTCCTGTACATGCTGTTTTCGAACAAGACGAAAAATTCAGGCAAGCAGAAATCAAAACCGAAAGAGACATCAGACAACTGGCTGATGCAGAACCTCTTTCGTCCGTTTCCCCTACTCTGGCTGGCGCTCATCACCGCGCTGGTGGTGCTGGCTCCGCGCGTCTACCGGAATCTGCCCGATCTTGGTGAACAGAGTCGGTATCAACTCACTCCGGATCGCATTCAACTGCTCAATCGTCCCGAATGGGTTCCGTCTCATTTCTTGAGCTCGGTAATAGCACGCCACCAGATTCCGGATAACGTGCTCGAACCGGAACTCGCCCGAACGATTTCCGGATGGTTCAGCAATGAACCCTGGGTGGAAAAAGTCGACGCCGTGACGATTGGATACCCGCCGCAGGTGACGGTGCAGCTCTCCTTCCGCGAACCTGTAGCCGTGGTGAATCTCGACGGCCAGTTGTATCCGATCGATGCCCACGCGGTCATTCTTCCGAAAGAGGACTTCGCCCCTGCGGCTCTCGAACTGTTCCCCAAATTGATTCCCTCCAAGGTACCGCCGCCACTCTATGTCGGCATCGTCTGGGAAGACCCGATCATCAAACAGGGGGCGGTGCTTGCGGGTGAAATCAAACCGTACTGGAACTCGTTCGACTTTGTCTCCATCCGCGCGCAGCAGAAACCGGCTGAGGCAACGGAAGGGAATTCAGTGACGGCGGAACCCATTTTCGAAATCGTGTCCGCTTCCGGTTCCATCATCATCTGGGGACGCGGTCCGAACTCCAGAAACCCGGGCGAGCTGACATTCGAGGAAAAGATCAATCGCCTGACCGCCTACCAGGAACGTTTCCAGGGGTTCGCGTCGCCGAGTGGTCCGTACGAGATTGATATCACCCACTGGACCGACATTTCCAGACGCGTCTTGAAAGAAGCGGCCAACTCCTCCGCCAACCCGGTGCGTCGTTAGGTCAGTTCCGCTTCCGTCCCATTGAACGAATCGGGGTGCCCCCCGGATTGCAGGATCTGCTCCGTCAGTTCAATCGCCCAGCGTTCGACGCCGTTGACCCGCATGTTCTTGATCGTCTCTTCAATGTTATAAGAGACCCGTTTGAACATCACTTCGCTGTGATCGATGATGACATACGCGGCGCGTGGATCGCCATCGCGGGGTTGCCCGACACTGCCCGGATTGATGACCTGAGTGCGTCCGAGGTCGAGATACATCGGGCGATGCGTATGCCCGACCAGCACCAGGTCGACATCGATTCCTTCCAGCCTGTTCTTCCACGCTTCCTTATCCGGGCCCAGGTATTCGTCCATCGGATCGCGCGGCGTACCATGCACAACGAGAATTTTGAGGCCACCGATCTCCACCTGTTGCATCACCGGTAACCGGGCCAGGTATTTCATTTGCGAAGGACGGAGAATATCCCAGTGCACAGGACGCGTGGCGGCGGCGAGAGCGCGAAAACCGGGGCCATTTCGCGCGGCAACCCGCTGCGCGACCGCATGGTCATGATTCCCACGCACAACGACATCCGCGTGTTGCCGGACCCATTCGATGCAGGGGATGGGATTCGTCAAGTAGTCGACAATGTCCCCCGCGCAGATGCACGCATCGAATTCCTCCCGGATCGCCGAAAGGGCGGACCAGTTGGAATGGATATCGGCGACAACGAGAATGCGAGCCATCAGGTCCCTGTTTTCGGGGGGGGAGTCAGAATGGGTGAGGCGAAACGGAGTGGAGGCGAGATCGGAGAGGGGAGAAGTAAGGAATTTCCTTCCGGGATGTATTCACACTCTACAGAATCAGCGATTTTTCTGTCCAGTAACCCGGGATTCCGCCCGTTCAAGTTCTTGCTTTAACGGGGAATTCGGTGCCAGTTGTTCACTCCCCTCTTGACCCACCTGAACCCATTGTTTTCTAATGAATGATCTCCTCACACCTAATCTCCTGCTTCACTGCCATCGATCTGGCACATGTCGTGGCAGTTGATGTGAACGCCTCGGCTGCAGGTTCACCTGGCGGCTCCGTATCGATTCGTCCCATTTATTGTCATTCAGACATCGTCATACAGGAAATTCGCCATGGAAAACTACGAGGCCATGACTCTCCGCGACCGACTCACGCTGGCCGAACGTCGGATCCGTGAATTTCGAGATCATCTGGAACGTGGATTCCTGCCGAAAGTGTCGGATACGGTGGAACTAATCCATCCCACCGCTGACGGTGCCTTTCCGGAAAGCGTCAAGGACGTCACCCTGCGTAATTCGGTCAAGAACATCCTCACGGCGGACACATTCACCCATCAGTCCGCTGAGAAGCTGATCGCTCTGTGTACCTCTGTCGAGGACGAAATCGACCGGATTCTCAAGGAAAAGTGAGCCGACGGGAAACCTGTGACTGTTATGCGGTTTCTACGGGGCATCTCTCGATCCGCGTGCTCAGCGAGGGCGGTCATATCAAATTCGGGGCCTGGCTGGCGGGCTGCGAAATCCGGTCTGTCCCTTCAAAAGCGGCTTGAACTGCCCTTGGGGTAACCTAGAATGAGTGGTGTGGGGAACTTAAGCGCTGGAGAGTCTCGGTGCGCGAACGTTTTCCCATTTCGCGTTCGTCAACTTCCAGCGATCTGATCGATCATGACCTCCCCCTCTTCCCACGACAGCTCGAACCTTCCGCCCGATGGCAAGCCATCGCCCGAAGCTGCCGCTGCGCTCCCCTCAAAACAGACGGGCGATGAGAGTCAGAACGCCGAAAGGAAGAGCGAGGAACCTCGTCCGGGCGAGAGTGCATCCGCGAATAGCGATGAGGAACAGCAGGAGAGCGAGCCTTGCGAACCCGGTTCAACCAACATCGCCCCTGGCGAAGACGCGGATAGCAAATCGCTCATCGATTCGATTGATACTGATTCACGATCGTCCTCGAATCTGACTCAGCCGACGCTCGAGGACGCAACAGACGATTCCGCCCCGTTGACCTACTCCACGGGAGAGCGGGGAGGCGAACTGGACACGGTCCTTAAAGTCCCTTCCTCGAACATACCGCCGACCGCCAATGAGGAGGAAGTCAGCCCCCCCATCATCAATCGCGCGAGTGTACCGCTGGCCGAAGCGAATATGACGGAATCCGAAGTCCGGTTTCGCCTCTTTCCGCGAGAATCCGGGCTTCCGCATACATCGCCACTTCCCGAAACGTCGGGTCTCGTCCTCGGACACTTCCGTATTGAAGAACGGATCGGCCACGGGGGGATGGGGGCCGTCTTTCGCGCGATCGATGAGCGGCTGCAGCGCG
>PABD01000110.1 GCA_002702685.1 Planctomyces sp. | reverse complement strand
TTATGATTCGGATTCCAATATTCTGAATGAATGTCCGTGGCCCTCAGGCTATGAAATGCGACCGAAATGGAAACCGAGCGAAAACGCCTTGTACTTTTTCACTGAATGCGACTTTCCCTCGGTTGGGAGTGGCCTCCTATCCCCTATGAAAGTGATGCGACATCGGCTGAATGATGGGACACTCGAAGAATTACAACTGGACCCGGACGTTAATCTCGTTGTTCCCTGAGCTTTCATTAGCCGGATCATTCCCGGAATAATCGCATGCAACCTCCTTCCATGGGGAAGTTTTCGACCAATCACGCGCCCGGTTCCACCGACGTGATAACGTCGAGCATCAGCGTTTTCTCCGATTCATCTTGCACTCGTCGGGGGGGCGTTATTGGCTCGCCCGCAGTGGATATCATCGGACCGGGTGCGTCCGGTTGCAAATGCTTCTCCAGACTCTCGAACAATGGCTCAGATTCATCTGAGTTGAGCCGTGTCCATCAGTGGTTCCGAACCGAAGTCTCCTGATGGCAATCGCGGCGTGACCCGGGAGATATGGTAAATTTATCACTCAACTCTTATCATGGTTTTGCCCCTCGTTGTTTTCTCGCACCGCAAGAGGCAGACGATGAAGTTGA
Source organism: Planctomyces sp. (assembly GCA_002702685.1). Lineage (GTDB taxonomy): Bacteria > Planctomycetota > Planctomycetia > Planctomycetales > Planctomycetaceae > Polystyrenella. The sequence continues at coordinate 26,786 of PABD01000110.1, read as the reverse complement.
TATCAGGAATATTTGGAATTGTGATGGGGGTGATGTTTTCGCCCGCTCTCTTCGCCGCCGCGGAGGTTCCGCTTCCGCCGGAGACGACCCTGTTCGCGATGCAGTCGGTTGTTGACGAAGAAGCAACCGAAACCGTGGAGGGGCCGGTCGAGGAAGATGCAGAGCCCGATATCGTTGTGAATTCGCGACGAATGATCACCGCGCTCGTCCTCGGTGGGACGGTGTTGCTGTTTGCAATTGTGCTGTTCATATTGCGCAAACGGATGCGTTCCGCCGCGGAGGGGAACGACGACGTTCATTCCCGGTAAAACCGAACGCAACCTTCTTCCATGGGGAAGTTTTCGACCATCCCGGCACCTGTTTCCACCGACGTGATGACGTCGAGCGTCAAGGTCTTCTCGGATTCATAATATAAACGGCAGACGACGAACGGATCACGCGCGAGCGTGGCCGTTCCTTCGCGCCAGTGAATGATGTTCGCCGTTTCCATCGGGAAGAGATCCCGGTTCAGCTTGAGGCGCGCGTAATACCACTGGAACAGCAGGCGACGCAGGACGAGCTGATCGCCATGCGAATTCGACCAATTGCCAGTGAGCGTTACCGTGGGATTCATCAGTGGACCATCGATGGGAAATATAGAAGCTGGGATACAATCTCTATTGTACTCAAAACTCGCGATGTTGGGGCGGATCCCTGATGAGATTTGTATTTCAGCATGCACGCGCCACCCCCGAACGGCTCCGACAAGATGTTCCGATTAGCTTCCCCGAGTTGCGAGGTCAGCGGCCACCCGTCCACAACCACGGCTTGCACTCTGCAGTGTAAGTGACGGACTTCGCTGTATTCAATCCGGCGATGGGGTGCGGCATTGGACGAACATGATCTCCCAGTCGAAACTGGTTGGACGCGTCGGGGAGCAAGTGACGCCGATCCTGCGATCTCACTGCTGGCAAGCCAGCAGTGCCACCCTTGGGAGGGCAAGCTGGGAGAGCGCGCCGGGGGAAGCATGCGAGACGAGCTGTGCATAGCTCGCTTTATTGCCCCGATCATTCGCTCGAGCGCCTGCAATTATCCATGGTGACACGTACAGCAAAATGAAAACATCGCTTATATAAGTGACCGCGTAACCGCGATCTCATTTTCACCTTTTTTTTCGTGTTGTTTCGTGTATTTCGTGGTCCCGAATTTACTCCGTCGGGTTTTCATACCAGATCACGCCCAGGTTGTCGCGTTCTTCGCAGGTGAGCAGGTCGAGGTCTCCATCCTGGTCGAGATCGATCGCTTCGATGAGGTCGTATTTGATTCCTTCTTCGAATCCGCTGATATTATGTGGTGTGAGCTGGCCGATGGTTCCTTCCTCGTTGAGACGGATCGTCATCCAGAAGACACCCATTTTGTTCTCGGCGTTTTCGCAGGTGACCGCGATGTCGAGCTGACGGTCGAGATCGAGGTCGGCGACGGCCACTGCTTTAGCCGTGCCGGCGTCAGGCGGAATCGGGATGCGGATGGTGTCGTAGGAAACGGGAGCGCCGGGTTTGCCGCGGAGGTAGAGCAGTTCCTGACCGCGCGTCGCCACGAAGAAGTCCCAGACACCATTCGTGTCGAAGTCGGTCGGCGTCATGAACATCACCTCGTCGCGCTCCCCCCCCATGTGATGTGATTCCCACTTGCCGATCTGATTGCGGCGGTCGCCTGGGTTTTCGAGCCAGCGGCACCCGCGCAGGCGAACCGCCCTGTCTCCCTCGGGAGTTTCTTCCCGGCCGGTGACTCCGCGCCGGTCGCTGAGGACAATATCCAGGTCGCCATCGGTATCCATGTCGATCGCATGCAGCGACATCAACCAGCCGACGGGCGACATTTCATGCCATTCCCAGTCCCCTTTGCGGAGAGTCCGTCGCGGCGCTTCGAACCAGCCCACGGCGGCATTCGGTCCTTTGCCCCCCGCGACCAGGTCGATGCCGTTCTGGTCGTCGATATGCACCGGCAGGCAGAACATCCATTGTTGCCGGCGGACGGAGGGGAGGAGGGGCTCGGTCTTCCACAGTTTCGCGTTCTCGTAGCCGGAGCGGAGCGGGGGGGCGTAGTGGAGATAAATGGCGCGGTTGTCGCCTTCGCAGCAGCTGACGACATCGATCCGCCGATCACTGTTGAGGTCGCAGAAGACGGCGTCTTCCGGCGCGGCCGCTGTACCAACAACGATCGTGGGCCACGGAGATTTGACGTTTTCTTTTCCCGGATTGAGGCAGACATGGATTTCGCCTCCTTCTTCCCAGCCGGTCGCTATGTCCGCCAGACCATCCAGATTGACATCCAGCAACCGGACTCCGTCGGCGCCCCGGGAACTGTTGTCGATCGTGTGACGACGCCACGGTTCTCCCACCCACTCCTGGCCGAAGCCATTCGAGCAGGCGAAAATGACGGCTGAATGTAAAAGCAGGCAGGATAGGGTTGTTGCGGTGAAGTGGCGTTTCGCCTCCATGGTCGATTCTCCGGAAAAAACTTCGCGCGTTGAGGAATTTGTTTCAGGTCTCCGCCGAGGAGGTCGATAACCCATTAAGGATTAACATCCCAAGTAATACGGTCGTGGTACAGACTAACCTGAAACTGTGCCGAGGCCAACCACCTGAAAATCAACCAGGAGAGTTTCGATGGCAATGGATCTGCCGCGATCACTCGGTTTTGTACTGCTCAGTATGCTGTGCTGCGCCACGATGGCGGCCGAGGCACAGGACGATTACACCGTCAGCAGTTCAGCAAGTTCTTTCCGTCAGCAGAACGGGGATGTGGCTGTCCCCTCCGATGAGGAACTCGACGCCTACGAAGCAGGTGTCCACCTCAATGCGCCCGCGGGATCCGAAGCGATCGAGTTCGACCTGAGCGAAGCAAAAGCGCTCTGGGAAACGCGTTATCACGCGGACGAACGTGGGCTCCCCATGGCTCCGCCCGTGATGGAAGAACGACAACCGATCCGTGACCGCACGCATCAGGATTCCGCCATTGAGCCTGCCTCTTTCGAAGCGAACTGGCAGCGCCGCGAAGCACCGGTCGAACGCCGCGCCGAACCTCGCGAACTCCCCCAATCGCATCTGCGGGCCGAGCCTATCGCGCAGGGAATGAAACAACTTCCCGCTCGTCGCGAAATGGTGAAAACAGCAACGGCTGTGGAACAGCGCGAAGCGCCTGTCACTCCTCGCAATCCCGCCCGCTCCAATTCGAACGGTGGGTATTTCCACGCCAGCCATGAGCAGGCGCGTCCCCGTACTCAATCCCACGCTCCCGCACAATCCCCGCAGCGTAGCCACCGGTCGCAGGCGGTTGCTTACGCCCAGCCCGTTCAATATCGCACTCAGCCACAACAACATACCCAGTCACAGGGCGGCTTTGTTCCTCCGACTGTTACGGCTGGACTCAATACCACCGGCCAACGGATTCCGTCGCAGGCTTCCCGTCCGGTTTCGCAGTCGCGGCACACCCATGCCCCCGTGCAGCAGGCGAATCACCAGCATCACCAGGTGCGGAGTGGCTACCTGTCTCAGCAGAATCGACGAGCAGAACAGCCAATCCAGCAGGCCCAATATCAGCAACTTTCGTATCAACATTACCACCCGTCGCAACCGATGGTCACCGAACCGCAGGTGATGTTCGCCGGCGATGGGCAAGTCTTTGAAGCACCCATGGCCACCGAGTACGACTCATACGTGATGCCCGAGTCCTACGCGATGGGCGATCCGATGAGTTACGGTTACGAAGGTTGCCTGGAATGCGGCGATATGGGTTGCACCGGCCATTGTGGCGCAACGGAATGTCCCTGCGGTGGCGATGATCCGTATTGCGATTGCAACTACTACTCGATTCGCCGATTCTGCGGACGCCATCCCGACAGCCGATTCAAAAGTGACTACGCTTTTGCGGACTTCATCGAACCGATCACAAACCCGTACTGGTTCTTCGATCCTCGTTCGATGACCCGTGCCCGGGCGGTCTTTATTTCCCAGGACATCCCGGCGAACAACCTGACTCCCGCGGGCGATGCCAGCGTGACCAGTCTGCAGGGTTCACTGGCGATTCACGAACGGATGTCGGTTATCGCCGCGAAGACAGGCCGAGCCACGATCGACTTTGATGGACAGTCGGAACTGGATGGCTGGCTCGACATGGCGCTCGGTTTCAAATACGTGCTGATTCGTAACGAACAGTCTCGTTTCCTGTTGAGCGCAGGGTCGATTTACGAACGTTCCAACGGAAGCCGCGATATCTTCCAGGGGAACGGTCACGGCATGTGGCATGTCTTTCTGAGTGGTGGTAAAGGCTGGGGCCGCAGCCATGTGTTGTCGACCGTGGGCTGGCACTTCCCAAACAACCACGATGAAGAAAACGAATCGCTCTACTACAGCTTCCACTACGATCTTGAACTCTTTCGCGACAAATTCCTCGTGCTGGAACTCAACGGCCAGCACTACACCGAAAGCGGCAGCCGCACTCCCGGAGCCAATCTGGAAGGGGGAGACCTCTTCAGCCTGGGCGCGGGAAATGTGACGGGGAACGATGTTATCTACGGAGCGATCGGCACCACCATCCGTCTGCGGGACGACATTCACCTCAACGCGGCCTACGAAGTCCCCCTCACCAGCCGGGAAGACTTCCTCAACGACCGCGTGACCGTAACTTTGGGGTATTATTATTAAGAGGGGCCTGTGTAGTGCTCAGGCACTGCCTGACTTATCTTCAAGGATGACGTCCAGTCACGGTGCGATAGTCGAAGGTCCGCTACGGCAATCAACGCCAGACAATCCTCGATGTTGTGTCTGACAGGTCGACGCCGGGTACACGAGCTGTATATATCATCGAACAGAAAGTTCGTCAGGCAGTGCCTGGCCTACAAGAATTGTCATCACGAATCACAACCAATTCAGGTGACCTCAACCGAATGCGTACGATTCTGTTGAGGTAAAAGAAAACGTCCATCCCGGGACCATACGGGGTGGGCGTTTTTTGCGTCTGCAACTTCGGATAAAATTTCTTAAGTACGAAGTCTCTTAGTGTTGTCGAAGATGTCAGGGGGTAAATCGAATGGAAGTTGTTTCAGGCGATTCAGAAAACGATGCCATCCACATACTCCAATCGTTCCGCCAGAGACCCGCGCTGTACATTGGCGAAAAATCTCTTGAGCGTCTCGGAGAGTTCATCAGTGGTTATGAGTTCGCGAGACTCATTCATCCCATTAAAGATCCGCCCCTATTCCATATTCCGCACGAATTCTTTACGTGGGTCGACTACCGACTCGGTTACTATGGTTCGACCAGTGGCTGGGTCGAAAAGATCAGAGAACGTTCCGCCAATGAAGGTGAGGCTTGGGACAGGTTCTGGATGTATTACGATGAATTCCATGACAGACAAAAATATGTCGTGGCGCAACTGCTGGGGTATGAGAGGAGGATCCATTTCTCTCCGGGGCCGAAAGGCGAAGACTACGTCGAAAAGGTTAACAGCCCCTTATCGTTATACGCCCATCCGGAATCGAAAGGCATATACCGTGAGGGAGAACACAAAACCGGTGTTTTTCACCGCATCGAAGATTTGGAAACGACTCTGAGTATATCTCGGGATGATCTTGTACTTCTCGATCAGACGTGGAATTACGGAATACAGAGTGAACGCTGAGTGGGTCACTCAATAAGCAAAGAAAGCTCCCACCCCGGGACCAGGCGGGATGGGAGCTTCTTCGCAGAGTGTTCGGTGGGGTGGGAATTAGTGAAAAGGTCGCGTCACATAACTCGTAGGTCGGATTCCCTGTTTCAGGGGGCGAGTTCAGAACAACGCGGGGCATTCCCTCGGGCGGCAGTGGTCTTACCCCTTGGGGTTATCCGGCAACGGAGACCAGCTGTGGCAACAGGCCGGGACTGGGGCAGGGAGACTGCCAGTGGTTCTCTTCGAGCAACTGTGTATACTCGGCGAGTGAATCGACGATGACATCGGGGCGGAAGGCATATTCTTTGAGGTCTTCTTTTTTCGTGCCGCCGCTCAGCACGAGGACCGTATTGAATCCCAGTTGCACGCCGCCGATGATGTCCGTTTCCATGGTGTCGCCAATCATTGTCGTCTCCGCAGTCGTCAGACCAAGTTCCTTGCGGGCGGCCCGCATCATGATCGGGCTCGGCTTGCCGACACTGAAGGCTTTGACACCGATTGCTGTTTCCAGCATCGAGACCATCGCCCCGCAACCGGGCCGAATCCCGTTGTGAGTCGGACAGTTGGGATCCATGTTGGTGGCGATCAGTTTCGCACCGTCCTGAATCATGTTGACCGCCGCTTCGACCTGTTCCAGGTTGAACGTACGGCCTTCACCGATGACCACGTAATCGGGTTTGTGGTCGACGACGGCGTAGCCGTTGCGGTGCAGTGCCGCCAGTAATCCTCCTTCGCCGATCACAAATGCAGTTCCCCCCGGTTTCTGGTGAGCCAGAAATCGAGCGGTCGCCATCGCACAAGTGAAGATATGTTTTTCTTCCACGCGAATGCCCATGCGTGACAGTTTCGCAACCATGTCGCGTCGGGTTCGCTGGCTGTTGTTGGTAAGGAACATGAAAGGGATGTCGCGCTCCAACAACTGTTCGACGAAATAATCTGCACCGGGGATCAACGTCGATCCACGGTACAAAACACCATCCATGTCAATCAGATAACCATGCTTCATAAAGCTTCCTTATGAGGATCCAGTGGCAGGGCATGGATGCCCTGCCGGAAATACGAACCGTGCTGATAGTCATTGATCACGGAGCGCGCTCCAGACAGAATCGACCTGAGTCGAAATCGATTCGTCCCGATCCGGGTTCCGCAAATTCCATTTAACATGCGGACCGGATCGATCATCGAGAGGACCGGCCGCGAGATGGAGCAGGGAGAGAAAGTTGTCAGTTCGAGTCCCACGCAAAGCCCCCTCACGGCGCATCAGCACACAGATGAGTAGAGAAGTTGGCAACTCCTGTGCCACTACAGAAGGCTTTCACAGAACGATGCTGTTTCGGTCGTTTCAGGCAGTCATTGCTGTGAAAAGAGGCAGGAAGAGGAGATGAAGCGCACCCGAAGTTGCGCGCAACCTCGGCAGCGGAGCGCGAAAATTGAATGTATGCCGAACGGCTGATGGGAGTGAGGAGAGCAATGTTAGAACAGGGTGGCAGCCGTATTTATTTCCTTCACCGCTTACTTCGACTCGAACAACGGAATGATATCGGTGGCGGAGTCGAGAACCTCCTTGATCGTCACCCGTTGGAAGGCGGCTTCGGTGGCGGCGTACGCGCGATCGAGTTCCGCGTGGAGGGGACAGAGCGAAGTGTGGGATTTGAGTCCGAGGGGGCAGGACTTCAGGCGTTCGAGCGGTGAGACCGCGTTTACGACATCGAGAATTGTCACCGCCTCCGGGTCGCCCGCCAGTTCATAACCTCCTCCCGGACCGGAGCGGGAACGCACCAGTCCCGCACTTGCCAGATCCTGCATGACGCGGGTCAGGTAGCGGCGGGGGACTTTCGTCTGCTCGGCCAGCCTATCGGCCGAGGCGGGGCCCGCGGACTGGTTGACGAGGTAGGCGATCGCTCTGAGGGCATATTCGGCGGTTTTCGGCAACATCGGGAATTTGCAGCTTTCTCGGACAAAAGGACAATTAAGTCTAATTATACGCCTTGACCTGCCGAAAACTATACTATACCTTTGGGTGTAGTATTAGTTCGGGTGTTATCCATGCCCAGACAAGGATTTTTTTTCAAGGGTTTTGCGAAATGCTCAGCGCCAAGACAATCGAAATTGTAAAACAGATTACGCCCGCCGTCGCCGCCAACGCGGAGACGATCACCCAATGTTTCTACAAACGGATGTTTGCGGGAAATCCGGAAGTGAAGGCTTATTTCAACGCCGCCCACCAGCACAGCGGTGGGCAGCAGCGTGCGCTCGCCGGGGCGATTTGTGCTTATTTCACCCATATCGACAATCCGGGCGCGCTCGGCCCGGCGATTGAATTGATCGCTCAGAAGCATTGTTCCCTCGGTATCCAGAAAGAACAATATCCGATCGTCGGAAAACACCTGCTGGACGCTATCAAGGAAGTGATGGGGGATGCTGCTACGCCAGAGATCATCGCTGCCGTGGCGGAAGCTTATGGATTCCTGGCCGAAGTCTGCATCGACCGGGAAGCGGCGATCTACGACGAACAACTCGCCTTGCCCGGCGGCTGGAATGGCTACCGCAAGTTTGAAGTCTTCCGCAAAGAGCCCGAAAGCAGTGAAGTTGTTTCGCTCTACCTGCGACCGGTCGACAAGAACCCACTGCCCCCCTACCTGCCCGGTCAGTACCTGACGGTCCGCATCGATCACCCGACGACGCCGACCTCGCCGCGCAACTACAGCATCTCGGATCGTCCCAACGGCGAGTACTATCGTATCAGTGTAAAACGGGAAAGCGCCCTCGCCGCGAATGCGCCGGGAGGTGTCGTCTCCAACTACCTGCATGACGTCGTTCAAGTTGGCGACCAGCTGGAAATTGGACCACCGTGCGGAGAGTTCACCCTCGATCCCACCGCAGACGGGGGCCGCCCGGTGGTCTTGCTGGCTGGTGGAATCGGAGTGACACCGCTCCTGGCGATGGCGAAATCACTGGTCGCCGCGAATCCCGCCACGCCGATTTACTTCCTGCAGGCGGCGCGCAACAGCGAAGTCCAGGCTCTCGCCGGTGAAGTCCGTAAACTGGCCGATCAGAATCCGAACTTCCATTCACTCGTCCTGTTCGATCAACCCCTGCCGGGGGATGTAGAGGAAGGACGGTGCGATGCGGAAGGGCTGCTGACGGTGGAGACCGTAACGGACTTCGTCCCGGTTGCCGATGCGGAATTCTACTTCTGCGGCCCGCGCCCCTTCATGGAAAATGTGCTGTCGATTCTGAACGTCGCCGGTGTTCCTGAATCGCGGATTCACTACGAGTTCTTCGGACCGAAACAGCAACTGGAAGTCGCCGGATAGATTTCGCTTTTTAATCAAGTCTGCTGCTGTCACTAGAGCCGCACAGGTAGCCCGGATAATCTCGTTTTCGAGATGTCCGGGTTGCGGCGTTATGGGCCGCACAACACGCGCCCCGCACAACGCTGACGCGATTGAGCGGGGCTACCCTGGCTAGAAGACAGTGCGGCTTTCGTAATGTGTTCGGTCAATGTCGTTTTGAGTGCGGCTGCTCCTTTAACCAGACGGGCGTTTCAACTATGCCGAAAAAGATTCTCGCGGTGGTACTGGCCGTCTCTGTTGTCGTCGTCCATTTCCGCGCCGCCTGTTCCGAGGAACCGGCGCCGACGCTCGAGAAGGCATCCCCTCCGACATCTGTCGAAGAGGCCCGCGCTCGTGCTTTATTGCTGCATGAGACATTGCACGGAACCCTGCAGGTGATCCATCGGGATTTTTTCATCGAGGATGAATCCCGCGTTATTCCTTCGGCGTCGCTTGAAGATGTCTTCGAAGCGATCGAGGAATCGCATGAGGTCCAATTGAAATGGCTGATCGTCGAAACGGATATCGTCAACGTGGATCATGAACCGCAGGACGAATACGAACGCGCTGCGGCGAAGGCGCTCGCGGCGGGGGAGAAGTATTACGAGCAGCTCGAAGCGGATGAGTACGCTTATACGGGCGCGATCCGCCTGGCGTCGCAATGTTTGAAATGCCACGTGCAGAACCGGAAAGATACGAACCCGCGCACGGCAGGGCTCGTCATCCGGATGCCAGTTCGTCGACTCGCAGATGTCCGCAGTGACGAAAAGCCGGAATCACCATGATGATAATCAGCGTGCCGATTCGGTATCGGCCATCGCTTCAGGCACTGAGGGAGAAATGAACGAACACAACACTGCTCAATTAAATAATGCTGAATTAGTTGAAGCTTACGCCGCAGGGCCTGCCGAATTGCGAACTGTCGTTGAGGACCTGACCGATGGGGGACTCCGTGCTCGTCCTGTTGCAGGATTATGGTCGACATTGGAAGTCGTTTGCCACATCGCTGACTTTGAAATCGTCTTCGCGGATCGCTTGAAGCGGGCGCTTGCTGAAGAGAATCCGACCATCTTCGCCGGGAACCCGGATGAATTTGCCGCCGGGCTGAAGTACGAACAGCGCTCGATCGAGAACGAGCTGGCTGTCATCGACGTGATTCGCCGACACATCACTGAAATTCTGCGGCAACTGAAACCGGCCGATTTCCGCCGAACCGCCCGTCATTCGGAAGCGGGAGAACTGACGTTCGCACAGTTACTTGCCCACGTGACGAATCACATTCCGCACCATATCGAAAAGATTCGCGAGAAACGCGTTCTGCTCGGTAAATAATCGACCCGTCACGGTGCCGGTTCGTCGGGCTGTTCGTTGATCACCTGCTGCAGACGGTGAAGCACGTCTTCCGGCACCAGTCCCTGTTGTCGACAGAGGTATTCGAGCGATTTTCCGCCGCAGCTTTCGTCGAGACCGAGTTCCCGGAAGACCGTTTGTGTTTCCGGGTACTCGATGATCCAGTCAGGCAGGCTGTCGTGAAGTTCACACTTCATGGGCATACCTTTGCTCGAGTCTGCGGCCATCGGGCCTAGTAGAGATGGCAGACCTTGCCGAGGGTCAGCAGACGCAGAAAATTGAACCTGGCCTGCGAAGCATAGTAAACCTTGAAGCTTTCGCCGCGGTAGCGTCGTTTGTGCGCGGCCATGCCTTCGAAATTGAGCAGCGACTTCTTGCTGTGCTGGTAGATCTTCTTGAGGCAATAGCTCGTGAATTTGTTGGCGCGAAATTCCGGATTGCTGTCTTCAAGTTCGTAGAAGGGGGCCATTCCAAGGGAGAGAACTTCTTTTCCCTCGCTCTTGAACTGCTGGATCGCGTGCCAGGTCATGGCGAAGTCGAAGTCGCGCGGCGCGTCCTCCCGGTGCCGTTTGATATTGGACAGGTAACCGACGACCCGGTCGTTCGCGTAGATCGGGTCGAAGTGAATGAAAGCGACGATTTTTCCGTCGGCGTCGATCAGGTAAAACTTGCGGACATCCTCTTCATCCTCGAGGACGATCCCCCGCGAGAGGAAGCGGGTTTCATTCTCTTTGACCACCTTGCCATCCCGCCACGAATTCGAGATCGCTTCTACTTCCGAGCGGTCGAGTTCGCGAATCGAACGTTCGACGACTTCCATTCCCAGGTTACGCAGGCGGTTGGTCGCTTCCTTGATATGACGTTTGCTCTTACCCGAGATCTCGTATGTCGCTAAATCGATTTCGAACTCGGTGCCGAGTTCATTCACGTAGAAACCGCGCTCGTGCAATAAACGCGCAAACGAGGCTGTGACCTGGCAGAAGCAGACCCGTTTGTGCTGAGCGAGGAAGTCGTCGAGGGCCTCTTCCATAAAAGCGGGCTCGACCACCGGTTCGGACAGCACGAAGGTGTAGCCCCACTTTTTCTGATAGGCAATGTATCCGTAATCAGACTCGTGATATTCGAGCCCTTCCTGCAGCGTGTGGTACGAAAGCGAATAGCGACCGTGACGGCGCAGGTGCTCGCGTATTTCTTCCGGCGTGACGGGAAAAAGGCGGAGCGGGGGTGCGGCGGGAGCGGGTGTGGTATATACGCTGGGGACAGTACTCACAGGTGTTTTCTCTCAGTGCTCAGTGGAGCCGTAAGACCACAGGTTTTGAACGCGCGAAAACCGTCAAGAACCAATATCGTCGCAGCAGGACAGGCGGGCACCCTTTTATCCCTGTACTGTCTTATCGCTCTATTGTGGAAACAGTGACGATTCTCCGTGCTGTCAGTGGCGATGGCGAATCAACTCGAAAGCGGGGTCGGTTGATCGAACATTCTTTGTTGCGTGGTGGGTATCAGGGAGACGGTTACTGACGGTGATAGAAAAATCGTCAAACCCCGTCGCGCGGCTTGCTGTTACCTTTCCGGTCCGCACCATTTCTGATCAATGCGACTCCGGCGACGCTCGTCCCTCCTCCAACCCCAACCTCTTCGCTGCCCGGTGGGATCGGAACGACAGGGCCAACTGGTACACCCGGAACCGAACCAGTAATATGACTAACCCTAATAGTTTGACTCTCAGGAGGAAACGGCGGAGGTATTTGTTCAGTCTTTCGGGTTCCCGGACGGTGAAAAACCCCTGAATTTCAGTTTGTGTGTTAATGGACGAGCACGCGTGGAATGGACTGAAGATGCACTTCTGTGCTCGCCCGGTCCGGGCTGAGTCGTTTCCCGTCTTTCCGAATTTATCCGGGCTGAATATCTTCACTGATTGCGTTTGGTCACTTCAGCATTTAGAGTTTATTACTCACCTTACGTCGTTTCCGCCGCGGCTGGAAACAGCGGATCCGGGTCTTCATTACACCGCCTGTACAACTCGTCTCCCAGACGTCCTGCCCCTGCGACAGCATCACCGGATTATCATCTTGTCACTGAAAAGGATTCCGTTCATGAAACGTCTGCACCTCCTCTTCACCGGGATCATTCTGTTGGTCCTCAGCACCATTGTGAAAGCCGACGAAGGAGAATTCGTCAGCTTGTTCAACGGCAAAGATCTCACCGGCTGGCATCACACCGATGGCGCGACGGTAGAAACCGAGAACATCACCGGGTATGTCGTCGATGATGGGATCGTCCGTTGCGACAAGGGGGGGAAATTCCTGTATACGCCCGAGAAGTACAAGAACTTCGTCTTCAAACTCGAGTATCGTCTGCCGCCGGCCGGTAACAATGGCGTCGGCATCCGTGCGAATGTTCCCGGTAACCCCGCGTTCGACGGCATGGAAATCCAACTGCTCGATGACACCGCCGAAGTTTACAAGACCCTCGAAGATTACCAGTACAACGGTTCCGTCTACGGCATTCTTCCCGCGAAAACCGGTCACCTGAAACCGCAGGGGGAATGGAACGAAATGGAAATCACCGCCATCGGTTCGAAGATCAAAGTCGTACTGAATGGAGAGACCATCGTGGATGGCGACATCAAGGAAGCGACCAAAGACGGCAACCCCGACAAACGCGAGCACCATGGTCTCCACAATGCCTTCGGTCATATCGTCCTCTGCGGACATGGCGACCCGGTCGAGTTCCGCGGCATGGCGGTGAAAGTTCTCGATTAGATCCGTTCTTAAATCCACAGGCGGGTAAATTGCTCCTGTCCGCATGCATTTATATCCAGCACTGCTCAGCGTCTGCCTGGGCAAACATTTGAGGAGAAACTTATGAGTACGAACTCAGAGAATAAAAACAACAAAACCGACAACCAGGTAAGTCGCCGTTCCTTCCTCGGCACGACCGGGGCTCTCGGTGCCGCCGCGTTCGCCACGTCCGCCGTGAACTGGACCGCCAAAAGCTACGCCGGCATCGTCGGCGCGAACGACCGCATTCATGTCGGTCTGATCGGCGCGGGTGTCATCGGTAACGCTCACATGAACGTCTACAACAAACTCAAAGAGCCGAACAACCTGTCCGTTCACGCTATCGTGGACTGCTGGAAGTCGCGTGCGGATGCCGGACGCGAGTTGACCGACGCCAAGTATTCGCTGACCGACTACCGCGAACTGCTCGACATGAAAGAAGTCGACTACGTGACCGTCGCCGTCCCCGAGCATACGCACGCTCACATGGTGATCGACGCTTTCGATGCCGACAAACCGGTCTACTGCGAAAAGCCGATGACCCACACCATCGAACAGGCTCAGGCAGTCTGGGCGAAACAGAAAGAGACCGGCCTGCCGCTGCAAGTGGGTGTTCAGGGGATGTCGGATGACAGCTACATCTCCGCTCGCAAAGCGATCGAAAGTGGCATCATCGGCGACGTCGTGCAGGCTCAGATCGAATACGTCCGTCACTATCCCGATCACGCCGGTCCCTGGCGTGTTCCTGAGTCGGTTGAAAAATACCCGACCAAACCCGCAGACCTCAACTGGGATGACTGGTTGGGCGATGCCGAAAAGATCGACTGGAACCCGCATCACTACTTCGAATGGCGTAACTACCGTCGTTACTCGGGCGGTATCTGCACCGACCTCTTCATTCACCGCATCTCGCGCATCATGAAAGCGTGTAACCTGCTTTACCCGCGACGTGTGGTCGGCATGGGGGGTATCTGGCAGTGGGACGATGGTCGTGACCTGCCGGACAACTTCGAAATGATCTGCGAATACCCGCGCGGCATGACCGTCTACGTGCTCGGTACGATGAGTAACCGTCGCGCGATTGACCACATCATTCGTGGTACCGATGGTTACATCGAATTCACCCGCGAAGGCTGGGTCGCCAAAGATGACAAATCGAACGACGACAAAGTCATCGCCGAGCATAAAAAGTCCGGCGCGGAGGACATGCACCTGCATGAAACCAACATGCACAATCACCTGCGGCACGGTGAAGAACTCAACTGCCCGGTTGAGCTCGGCATGGCCGGTGTCGTCGCCGTCAACATGGCGAACGAATCGTGGCGTTCCGGCCGCATGATGGCCTGGGACGCGGAGAACGAAAAAATGGTCTCCGCCGACAGCATCGAACTTAGCCACAAACCGGAAAAAGCCTGAGTGATCCGATAATTCGGAATCGACAACTCAAAACCCCGCGGGAAGGTGAACTTCCCGCGGGTTTTTTTAATGGGTATGCTGGTTTGCTGACTGTGTTGGGTGGGCTCAGCGGAGATGTTTTCGGATATGGTGAAATTGAAAAAAGTTGACTGGCAATATGCATTCGATCGGTCGATGTGGAAGAACACTGAGGCGGACGATCCATCTCTACCTGATCCTGAGTGTTCCTTGAGAGATATGAAGAAACGGTACCTGTTTGATGCCGACGTTTATGACTGGTTCTTTCCTTCTTGGGGCGTGCCATCAAGGAGATTCGAGGATGACGAGACTCTCCGCGACATCTTCGTTTATATCGCGGACCACGCCGAGCTGATTGATTTTGAGGTCAACGATGAAACAACCCCTGATCAAATTGCAGAGCAAATACTCGAAGCCCTGATCTTCAAACTGAAGGAGGAAGGCATTGAACAGGGTCTGGATGCCAAAACCCGAATCGACGAACTGGATGTGAAGACGTTTTATCGCGCGATCTTCCCGGTGACGCTCTCCCTGCCACAGGAGTACAACTTACATTTCGGCGCATGGATTTTCATCTATCGCGCCAGTCTTTTTGATCCCTCTAATTGGTCAAGAAGCATCAAACACATCTTCTGGCAGCTCTATATCGCTTCCTGGTATCCCGCCAGGGTAATCTGGTACTACCTCCGCGATGCTGCTCGTTCCTTCGGACACAAAAAGTATTGGAGGAGCGCGAAGATTATTCTCTTCTTCACGTTTGTGATTGCAGGATTATTCTTTTCGGGAGAATTCAACGGCGGGCTGGCGCTGGCTCTAATGGCAGTCTACTGGCTGTGGGGAGCAATGACGGTTTTCCGTCAGTGTCCCCTCAGGCCTCGATTTTCTGATTTACGGGATATGCGCACCCCTTATGCGGAGACTTTGGAAGATGTCAGCCACTTCCTGAGAGTGAAAGGCTTTCCGGAGACCATCGAATCTAACGTGGCTTCGAAGTCGAAGACGGAACTTTAGAGGTAATTGTTGGTGATACGTACCCTTGCGGGCCTCTTCGAAAAGATGAATCCCCATAGCCTCGGCGGTTTGGGGTGGTGACGTCTCCCTGTTCCATCACCTATAATAAACCCAACCCCTGTACCCAAAATCACATCGCGTAAAGAGGCGTGTCTCATGAAATTGCATGTTGTTACTGTTCTGTCGCTCGTGTTTGGTCTGGCGATTGTCGGGGGGGATGCTCCTGTTCGGGGGGAGGATGGAAAAAGCGATAAGCCCCGTGTCCTCATTCTGGGGGATTCCATTTCCATCGGTTACATGCCGACCGTGAAGGAACTGCTCAAAGACGAAGCGGTCGTCATGCGGCCGATGAAGAACGAGGAGAACCCGGAGAACTGCCAGGGAACGAACAACGGGGTCAAACACATCGATCGCTGGTTGAAGATCGACGGGGGTAACTGGGATGTCATTCACTTTAACTTCGGTCTGCATGACCTCAAGCGTGTCGACTTCCAGACCGGTAAGAACTCGAACGATTCCGACGATCCTCATCAGGCGTCACCGGAAGAATACGAGAAGCAATTGCGCGAGATCGTCGGCAAGCTGAAAGAGACGGGAGCGAAACTGATCTTCGCCACGACGACTCCCGTACCTCCTGGTGGAGTCAAACCGCATCGGGACGTGGAAGACCCGGTGCTGTACAACACCCTCGCTGTCAAAGTGATGGAAGAGAACGACATCGCCGTCAACGATCTCTTCGCGCTGGCGGAACCGCGACTCGACGAAATTCAGCGTCCGGTGAATGTACACTTCACCCCCGAAGGCTCCGAACTGCTGGGCGAACAGGTCGCCGCGAAAATTCGCGAAGCCCTTTCCGAAGAGGCGAAATAACGGCGCGCAGCCTCTCTGCCTGTTGACGACTTAGGTCAAACGTATTCGCGAATACTGGAGACTGGTTACTTGCCCGTCTCCAGTTCGTAATGCGTGATCGTCCGTTCGGGAAGTTCGATGATGGCGTAGGTATGCGGGTTCGCCCGGTACAGCGCCCCTGGATTCAGCAGCTGCGTATCGTGATCCGATTCCAGTTTCGGTATATGCGTATGTCCGGAACAGACGATGTCGAACGCGCCCGAGGTGCTCAGGCGATCGAGCAGTACGGAGTCGTGCCCGTGCGTGAACGCGATGCGGCAGTCGCCGACCTGAATCTCGCCGAACTCTCCCCAGCACGTTTGCCCATAACCTTCAATGGTCGACTGCAGGTGTTTCTTCTCCCGGTCGACGTTGCCGAAGACAAAATGCGTCGGCCAGCCATTGAAGAGAGGAACAACGGCACCTGTTCCAATGTCTCCGCAATGGATGACCTGGGTGACCTGGTGATCGCGTAGTTGTTTTACAGCCTGTTCGGTATTCGGGACGTGCCCATGCGTGTCACTGACAACGCCTATCCTGATGATATCCGACATGCGTTTTGGCCCTGATTGTCAAAAGTTTTAAGGTGTGTTAGATAAAGCCGTGCCTCTTTGGTGGTGATGAATAGCAGATGGGTTTTGCTGAAGTGCGTGTGAAAGAGAACGTGCCGCCTTCGCGCATCGGGAAGAATCCTCGACGCGAGTGCGAAGAAAGAACTGAACGCATCGCACATCGCGAATATCATCGCTGGCGAAATGAGTCAGTGGGCACGAAAAGCGGCATGCCAGTTGGAGTGTCAGCGATCGGCGGAATCCTTGCGGATGAGCACCGGGCGCGCGATACCGGTCGGAATGGCTGAAATAGAATGGGCAGGCTGTTGGAACTGAACCGGTCGCCTGAGCTGGAAATGTTTCGAAACCTGCGTCTGACCTCAGGTCGGACGAAATTCAGGGTTCACGGTGACCGACTCATGAGTCTCATGAATCACTCAAGAGGCGGTACCTGGCCTGAAGTTGTATCGACTTCCCGGGAGAAGGCACCCCCGACGTGATGGAAAGACAGATTCCCTATCTGAAAGCAGCGCTGAAACATGGAATATTAAATTTTTCCGGGATCCAGATGCTGCCTGTATTCGTATTCGTTATCGATGCACGGTTAAGTTGAGCATTAATTGTTTGTCGAAAATAATAACGTGCAGATATTTACCTCATCCTGGCTCAGGATCATGACGAATTCAACAACTTTGTCGGTTCCGAGACCGCTTTCAATAAAGGCCTTTTAAACAAGGGGTTACAGTTGGACAGCAGGGCTTACCACCACGCTCTCGCTTGTTTGACAGAAATCGTGTTCGTCTGGTGGGTAGGTAAATCTGCGTTCATGAAGTGAACTTGATTTGGTTTCCCAAAATCCCGAGAATCGCTCTCCCGAAGGAACCTGCCACCTGACAGCGGCGGTTTCCTTCCGACTCAGGATGAGACCGGTCAGTTGCAGCAAGGAGAAATCAGTCCGATGGAAGAGAAACGTGTGCAATTCGAACAGCGGATGATGGTTCCCATGTTCGGGCTGGGCGTCCTCTTTCTGCTTTTCCTGGCGGGTTTCCTGCATGGGACCAACCTGCACTTTCCGGAAGTCGACGACAGTGAAGCGGCCATCGGGCAGTTCGAGCAGTTCTGGAACAACCCGTTGGTGATGACCTGCCGCTGGGGGATGCTCATACTCTGGCCCTGTTTTCTACTTGAAGCGGCGCTGCACTACCGCTGGAAAAGTCCTTGCCGCAACAAAGCGATCTACTCCGCGATCTTTCCCCCCGCCCGCATCGGCGCGCCGGATTTTCAAACAGGGAAAACAGTCTGGCTTCCGCTGTTGGGACAGACGGAGATTAACGATGGGCTCCGCATCCGCATCGCCCGGGGAGCGACCTTTCCCATGATCGTCATCGCGCTCATGGTCTTGCCCCTATTGGCCATTGAGCACATCTGGAAGGGTCAGGTCGCCGAGCATCCGACGTTGTCGTATTTTCTGCGCGCGGGGGAAGGATTCATCTGGTTCGCCTTCACCTTCGAATTCATCGTCATGCTGCACATCGTCGAGAAGAAGTTCCAGTACTGTAAATCCAACTGGCTCGATATTGCGATCATTCTGCTACCGATTCTCAGTTTCCTTCGTGTCGCGCGCGTCGCCGCGCTCACCAGCCGGATTCCTCAACTCGGACGAATGGTCCGGCTGTATAACATGCGTGGCGTCATTATGCGATTGTGGCGCGCGATCCTCGTCTTCGAGCTTCTCGACCGACTGCTCCGCGGTACGCCGGAGAAACAACTCGCCCGCTGTCAGCTGCAGGTTCAGGAGAAGGAGTCCGAACTGGAAACGCTGCGTTCCAAGATCGCCGCCCTCGAACAGATGATCGCGGAGAAAGCGGTTGCGACAGCGGAAAATACCGCCGGAAGTGATGATTCCGACGCGGAAACCGATCTGCGGGTAGCCTGAAATCTGGAATCTGCTCGACCTGATGCGGTAGACTGAACCCCAGGACGATGTTCCCGGCTGCACAACCTGCGCGCCGCGGATCATCGTTCCCCGGGCCGACGCATTAAAGGGATCTCCGTGAAAACGAAACGTACATACAGCCTCCGCCATCGCAAGGGACGCACACTCCACTTGCCGATCACGCTGAACGTCGTCTTGATCTCGCTCAATGTGCTGCTGATGGTCTTCTGGATCGTCATCCTGGCCCGGCAGAGCGCCATTACGCTGCTGACCCTCGGGACGGTACTCTTCGCCCTGATTCTCATCGGGTTGACGTTCTACCTCTTCCTGACGATCAAGGAAGTCCGCCTCCGGAAACAGCAGTCGAACTTCGTCGACAGCGTCACCCACGAGCTCAAAACGCCCATTGCCTCCCTCCGGTTGTATCTGGAAACATTACAGATGCGCGACCTCGACGCGGACCGGCGCGAGGAGTTCTACAAGACGATGAGTTCGGAACTCGAGCGGCTCGATCAACTGATCAGCCAGTTGCTGGAGGTCGCCGGGCTCGATGCGATCGGACAACATCACGAACCGGAGGAAGTCGAACTTCTCCCGCTGCTGAAGAAGTGCGCCGTCTCGGCCGCCGCACATCACAAAAAGGATGTCGACGCGGTCTTTGAGTTCGAAGGCCCAGCCGTCTTTCTGCAAACGCGGCGATTGATTCTGGAAATGATTTTCGGCAACCTGCTCGATAACGCGATCAAGTACGGGGGCACCCCCCCCTGGGTGAAAGTGGAAATCCAGCTGCGCCCCCGAGGCCGTATCGTCACCCGCATCGTCGACAACGGGCAGGGGGTTCCCTACGAGCAGCGGGCGAAGATCTTCCGCATCTTCTATCGCGGTGAAAATGAGCTGACCCGGAAACAGAAAGGGACCGGGCTCGGTCTGTACATCGTTAAAACACTCGTCAACCTGTTGAAAGGACGCGTCTCCGTCCATCATCACCTGCCCACGGGGGGATCGGTCTTCGAAGTGGAGTTACCGGGAAGAGCAGCCTCATGAAGATACTGATCGTCGAAGATGAAAGCGTGATCGCGGAGGGACTGAAGTTCAACTTTGAACAGGAAGGGTACGTCCCCCTGGTGGCTGCAGATGGACAGACAGCCCTCGATCTCATCAGCGACCCGGAGCAGGATATCGATGTCATTATTCTCGACCTGATGCTCCCCGGCATGAGTGGTTACGACGTCTGCAAAAAGATCCGGGAAATCACCCCCCAGGTCCCCATTCTTGTCCTTTCGGCCCGTACGCTGAGCGAAGACAAAACGCAGGCCTTCGATCTGGGTGCGGATCAGTACATGACGAAACCGTTCGCGCTTCCGGAACTGCTCAGTCGCGTGCGGAACCTCGTGGAACGACATCCAAAGTCGGAGCAGGCGACGAAGAAAAAGCCACGCGTGAATCTGGGACCGCCTGTCCCCGATCAGTACGAACTGGGGAAATCGATCATCGATTTTTCGAAGTTTCAGATCCGGCACGAAGGGGAAGTCGAAAGCCTCACGACGATGGAAATCCAGCTGCTCAAATATTTCATCCAGAATGAAGGGCGGGTCCTCTCGCGGACGCAGATTCTGGAGGATGTCTGGAACCAGAACGCGGAAATCAGCACGCGGACGATCGACAACTTTGTGCTCCGCCTCCGCAAAATGATCGAGGAAAACTCCGCCAATCCGCAGCATATTGTCTCCGTACGGGGGACCGGTTATCAGTTTTTCAAGACGACTCAGAGGTCGTAACCTGTTTCCTGTAAATGGGATGCGTCTGTGACATGACTTTGACAAAACTTTGACGGCAGCATGACAGATCTGATCAATGTTCGTCGTTAGAATTCGCCGAGTTGAAGATAGCGACAGAAGCTTTGATGTCGCTTTAGAGAAGATTCTGATAACCCGTTGATTTCAAATTCCACCCCTCCTCGATCCCATCCTGACTCGGCTTGAA
This sequence comes from Planctomyces sp., assembly GCA_002702685.1. Lineage (GTDB taxonomy): Bacteria > Planctomycetota > Planctomycetia > Planctomycetales > Planctomycetaceae > Polystyrenella. The sequence continues at coordinate 5,827 of PABD01000110.1, read as the reverse complement.
TTCCTGCCCGAGTCGCCGCGGTTCATCCGAGTTTGAAATCAAAATGATTGAAATGGCGAAGTCATGGCTACGGAATTAGTCGAAACAAATACCACTATCGAAGAACCCGTTCGGACACCGGAGGTCGCAACCGAGTTCGATGAGTCGACACCAATCTGGGACGCGTTTCTGCCTCAGCGGCTGTCGCTGAAGAACATCGACTGGCCCGTCTTTTTCTGGATGGCCGCGATGCACATCGGTTTTCTCGCGGCTCCGTTCTTTTTCACCTGGCAAGCAGGTGTGACGGCCCTCGTCGTGCACTTCTTGTGTTCGAGCTGCGGCATCTGTATCGGTTTCCACCGTTACCTCGCGCACCGGTCGTTCCAGCTCAAAAAGCCGGGCGAATATTTTGTGATGATCTGTGCTGTCCTGGCCGGACAGGGCTCTCCGCTGCGTTGGGCGGCGACTCACCGGTTGCACCATCAGCGTTCCGACAAAGAAGGGGACCCGCATTCTCCTCGCGACGGTGTCTGGTGGTCCCACCTGACCTGGCTGTTCATCAAACAATCTCCGCGTGACATCGCTCGCCTCTACAAGAAATACATCCCCGACCTGACCAAACGGCCGGTCATGCAATTCTGCGAACGGACCTACGGACTCTTGCTCTTCCTGAGCGCTCCGGTCATCTTCAGTATCGGGTTTCTGGTCGGCTCGCTGAATGGTGACGGCGGGATGACTCAGGGCATCGCCTTCCTGTTGTGGGCACTCTGCTTCCGTATCGTCGTCTCCTACCACAGCACCTGGGCGGTCAACTCGGCTACTCACATCTGGGGTTACGTCTCTTACAAAACTACCGACGACTCCAAAAACAACTGGTGGGTTGCCCTGATGACCTATGGTGAAGGCTGGCACAACAACCACCACGCCCACCCCCGTCTCGCCCGCGCTGGTCACCGCTGGTGGGAGGTTGATATCTCCTTCTGGGTGATCCGCCTGATGCAGTACATGGGCCTGGCCACCAACGTTGTCGACAAAATTCCGGACCATGGAGCCGTTTCCACCGAAATGGAAATGTAATTCGCCCGGCGCAGCGATTCGCCCGATGGTTCTTTACCTGCGATAGGTCTTAATCGCGATCTTTCTTAAGTGGAATAAATCTTCCCCGCCGTGCCGATTTCCAGCGGCAGCCCGGTCCAATCGGCGATTCGGCGGGCGATTGTTTCAGCCTCAGTCGTCTCGGACTGGTTCATCCAGCCGAGACTGACGGAGGGATCGTGGTCAGGCCGCTTTGGAATGACCCGAATCATATGCACCAGCGTTGATGTTGAGTTTCTATTCGAGGGATTCAAGGCTTCCAACGCCACCCGCACGCTGCGGTAAGACTCGAGCGGCGACCTCTTCATTTTTCGCCCGAGCAGCCAGTCGGAATATTGCTGAATTTCCGCGGCATCCCGGTCCAGCACGATCCAGTGCCGGCTGACGGTCATCCACCATCCCAGCGGCAGCATGATGGCGGCAAACAGACCCATCGCCAGCGATCCGACAATTGCTTGTGGAAGCCCTTCCACACCTTGTTCGGAGATGGTGATGACAAACGAGGAAAACGTTCCAAACGTCAGCAATAGTCCGAAGAGTAGCAGCGGAATTCCGATCAGATAACGGAGCAGGGGGGAGCTTTGCTGTACCTTCAAATTGCCGTCGATATCGTGCTCGATCTGAATTGCCATCTGCGACAGTGCCAACTGGGTGAGGAAAAGATTACGCCTGCATTACAGTCTCCAGTTATAAATCGCGGTCTCCCGAATTGTACAGGGCCGGTGGAGTCGTCGGTTGATCGTGAGCGGGACGCGATTGATCAAGGCAGTTACGGGTTTAATACACAAAAAAACGGCTGACCCCACATGTGGATCAGCCGTTTCGGTTTATCGTGCGTGTCGGATGTCGATTACATTCGCACGTAGATGTTCTGTTTCTCGAGGCTGCGGACCATTCCCCAGACGATCAGCAGGAAGAGCAACAGGCTGCAGACGATCAACCACGGATCGGAATCCTCGGGAAGCGATGCTGGCAGCAGGCTGTGCAGGACGACCTCGTGAATGGCGTACGCCGCCAGCGGGTTCATCCCGAAGGTGCGGAAGACACCCACCCGCAGACCGTACATATCGCACAGGACGACGAACAACGCGAGCACGAGAAATGCGAACCCGGCGGAGAACAGACAGAAGGGCAAGGTGACCACCCGTTTCCAGATGAGCCAGTAGTTCTGCAGTTCGTAGGGATCGTTCTTCATGAAGGGGAGCGGAGCGAATAAGGAGCTCAGCGGACGTGAGCCGAGTTGGCTGAATGGGGGGACAACCGGCGATGCCGCCTTGCCCCGAGCGTTGCCGCTCTGAACCTGCGACTCTTCGGCGGGTTCGATCAGCAGTGCTTCGACTTCGGCCCGTTTGCCTTCGTCGAGCGTGCTGAGGAATCTCTCCACCGGCATCTCTTTTTCTTCGGGGCTGCTGTAGAAGTTGTTCGCTTCGATGATCTCCTTGTTTTCCTGCTCGATGATGATCGGCAGATCGTAGAAGTTGCTCATGCAGGTGAGCAGGTAAGCGATGACGACGAAGCAGCCACCCCAGATGGAAAGGCTGACCGCGTTCGATTTGGGCGTTTCCCCTTTCATGATGTCGTAGCTGAGGGAACCCGCCAGCATGATGACGGCCCAGGCGAAGACACCAAAGACGCCCCCGTCCCAACTGCGATTCCGACCGGTTCCCCAGATTTCGCCCATCCAGTTGTTGAGACCGTGAGACAGATTGATGTAGTGGCTATCTTCGGTATAGCCAAACATGAATTGCCAGTTGAAGACATGGGTGATCCAGGCGTGGAAGAGACCCATGCCGACCATCACACCAAAACGGCCCCAGAAAGGAATCGCGATGAAGGGGAGCACGACCAACTGAGTGACGCCAATGACCGCGAGTGTTTCCCACAGATCGGACTTCAGCACCAGGGCGGCGACATCGGCAATGTGTGACCAGAAGTAGGGAGCCGACGTGTACGCCGGGAGCGTGATCTCCTTTTCGAGCAGTTCGCGCTCGTTCGGTCTCAGCTGGTCCTCTGTAACAACGCCCGCGTCGATCCGGTCCTGGATCTCTTCCTGATTCTCGAGGTCCTCTTTCGCTTCAAGGTAATCCTTGTAGTTCTGATACTCCGTATGGGACTCCATCAGCATCGCGTATTGCTGGTCGACCTGTTCTTCGATACTGGCGAGCTGTGCTTCCGACAGGGATTCGCCTTCGGGAAGCTTGAATTGAGCGCCTTGAATCAGCGTATCACGGAACTTGCCTTTCAGGTCCGATTCGTTGAGATCGCTGGCGTCGGTTTTCATCACTTGCTGATACTCGCGACCGTCCAGCATCACGTTCGGGTTGTAGTAGAACTCTTCGAATCTTCCGAACGAATTCCCGATACCGAAGATGGCGACCGAAACCAGGATCAGCGCCAAGCTTCGTTTGATGTAGCTCAGCAGCGTTTTTCCCCACCCCCATTCGGGCAACCGCTTCAGGATCGTCAGCCGAAAGGAGAATCCAACGGCGAAGATAAACGCCGGCATGATGGTATCGGCATAACTGAAGTAGTAGTCGTTATGCAGCAGCGTATGATAAACATTGTCGAAGTGGCCGAGATAGTTGACGATGAACATCCCGAGAACGGTGTATCCCCGGAACTGGTCCATGGAGACGATACGCCCGGAAGCCGTGGTGGGAGGGACCAAAGCAGCGTTTTTAGACATGGTATACGGAAACCTCTGGATTGTTCGCTGGAGTGACGTTTGAAGGAGTGGTTTCGAGGTGTGATTAGTGAACACAGTATACGCTGCACGGATCGATGGTCCCGGTATCTCTCTCTGTTACCAGCTATTGATGACAGTGAGGGTTACAACAAAACGAGACGGACAAAGCGCAGCCTGATGCTGATGACTTCGTGACCGTGCGCGGGCAGTTGTCGACCGACATTCGCGCGAGAAGAGTTCCGCGCGAACTTCGCCGCTGACAATGGGAACTACCATACCACTATTGAGTGGTATCCTCAACTATCCCTGACAGGAGATCGGGGTGGGGCGGACTGGATTCAGCCCTCGTCCGACTCAAGTGCGCTGTACAGGACGCCACTGTTAACATAGTGGCGATAGGCGAGCGCCATCCGTCCCTGCTGGTCCGCCGTCAGTTGCCGGACTTCCTTGGCTGGAATTCCCGCCCATAACGTTTCAGGAGGAACGATCGTTCCTTCCCTCAGTACTGCCCCCGCGGCGATGAGCGCGCCCCGGCCAATCTCGCAGCCGGTCAGCACAATCGCCCCCATGCCAATCATGACATCGTCCGCCACTTTCGCGCCGTGTACGATCGCGCGATGGCCGACGGTCACGCGTTTCCCCAGCACACAGGGATAACCCCGGTCCGTATGCAGCACGGAAAGATCCTGAATGTTGGATTCATCACCGACGATGATACCCTCGCCATCGCCGCGCAACACGCAACCGAAATGCACGCTCGCATGTTTCCCAAGGGAGACTTTGCCGATCACCGTAGAGTTGGGGGCGACCCAGGCGGTGGGGTCGATCTCTGGTTTCTGGTTGATGGCTTCCCAGATGTCGGGGAGTTCGGGGTAGGGAATCTCCGGACGGGGGGGGAGCTTCGAGTTCATCGGCGGTCTCCAGTTGGATAGACTCAACTCAGATCGGCGGCGTCCGGGCAACGGGCCGGGTTCTCGTCTGCCGCGGAGGGCGACAGCCTGACCAACCCTTCAATCGGGAGCGGATTGCCCGTTTCCGGCTCGGGGATGGGAGGCAGAGACTCTTCCTCATTCGGCGAGAGATTCTGCTGGCCCCGGGGTGATTTCGATCGTGGTGGACGCAGGTTAAACAGGGCGATCATCGTCAGGATGGTACCGCTGCAGAGCCAGAAGGTCATCGGTTCGCCAAAGAGGAAGACAGCGATGAGCCCACACATGGCAATCTGCGACGTGTTGACGAGATTTGCCTGCACCACCGTAATGTATTTCATCGCCGCGCCGATGGCAAAGAAGGCGATAGCGTTAAATACGCCGGCGAGCGCCATCGCCTGCCATTGTTCGGGAGTAGCGGAGAGCATTTCCGCGGGAGTCATGCGAAGCGCGCAGTAGATGCCGAGGGCAATGACACCGACGGTACTCAGCCAGACGAGCGTCCCGGCCAGGGAGACCTGCTTCTTGAGACAGTGTCGAATCGCGACTCCGCTGGTGCCATACGAAATTCCAGCCAACGAGGCCGCGCCGATGGCAATGATGGTCGTCCAGATGCTGCTGTTATCAAGGTAAGTATTCGCGGCGGTGGCATCGCGCGACGCCATGCCGAGTAAAGTCACGGCCACCAGCAGCAGGAAGATCGAAACCACCGTTCGCATCTGCAGGGTCTCTTTCAACCAGATCCAGCTGAGGAGCGCGCTGCTCAGAATGATGGATGCGAAACAGAGTGGAACAGAAAGCGCAAGGCCACCGTAGCTCAGGGAAAGCTGGAAGAAAACATTCCCGCCGAATTGCATGACGATGCCGAAGCCGATCATCGGCCAGAAGAGTTCCTTCGGGGGGAGTGCGCTTAAGCCGCGAAGCCGTCGATGAAAGATGACCACCCAACTGAGCAGGGTGGCGGGTATCGCCTTAATGCACGTGACCCAGACTGCCCAGTCGAAATCGTTGGTCTCGGCGAGTCCGTTGAGGAGCGAATTGGCGATCGAATAGCCGATCGCCGACATGAATCCGAGCGCAATCCCCAGTCGGGCATAATTACGAGAGGAGTTGGCGCAAGTCATCAGTGACGGATGCT
>PABD01000109.1 GCA_002702685.1 Planctomyces sp. | reverse complement strand
TCCATCAATTGGGAAGCACTGATCATGCCTTCGCTTACCAGTTGTTCCAGCCATTGTTCGGCCATGCGTCATTTCTCCGAGGGGTATCGTACAAATAGTGAATTCAGGGAATCTTTGATGGGAAGTCAAGCGGCGCATATCACCAGGAAATCAGCCAGCTCCACCCGTCTCCAGAACAGAAGAACGGATAGGACGCCCGCTACGAAAGGGCTTTCGCAACAGGAGTTCCGGAATGATTGTGAGCAAAATGAGCCTGAAATGAAAGGGTTCCCGAAACCGACGCACCGCGGAATCTGCGGTGCGTGAACTGGTCTGAAATGGGGTGCCGATGTTTGAGTGACCTGAAAGAGTGCGTCGGGTGCGGTCAGGTGAAGGCGCTGGAATTCCAAACAGTCTTTCTTAAACAGTCTTTTTTGAGATGGCGTCAGCGAGGTCTGCCGCAGACAGTCTTCTCTACAAACATATCGGTTCCGGAGCGCCCGGCAGCCACAAAGTTATACGATTCCGGAATGCCGGAGTCCCTTTGTGACTTTGAAGTTGCCGCGATTCTGTTAAAATCCCGCAAGTTGGCCCATGTAAGACAGGAATATCTCAATTCTGTTCCGGATCCACCGGACTGTCAAGCGGCCACCTGACGATGCCCGGCCGATTCAATCGGTCCTTACTCGAACCTGATTCGAGCGAACCTTTTCCCGGTTCCCATCGTCAAGCAGGACGATCATTCGCTTTAACTTGATGATCGATTCGCAAATGGGGCGGTAGCTCAGTTGGGAGAGCGCTGCGTTCGCAATGCAGAGGTCGGGGGTTCGACTCCCCTCCGCTCCACTCTCTTTTTTTGTTCCCCACCCGCTGACGGGTGATGCTTAAGGGAACAGACGCCAATGCCCGATGACACGTAATCGGGTTGAGAACGCGGATGCCTCCGGGTTCAAACTTACCGCGCAAGAAACCGCTTTAACATCTCTCGATCTATCGTAAACACCCCGATCTGATTTTTGTTCCAGGATCGGTCCGGGGCGGCTCCGACGTAGAGGTTGATGTCGCCGGTTTGGTCGTCGACTACCAGTTGCGGGGTGACGTGGCCGAACTGGTCCTCCGCTTCACCGGTTTTGGGCAGGAAAAGGCCGTGATCCTCCCAGTGGATTCCATCAGGGCTTTCCGCCAGGCACGTGCCGCGGCCCGATTCGTAGAAGAGCAGGTATCGATCTTCGAAGAGGGAGACATCAATTCCGCCGGCGTTATTGCCGAAGACCGGGTTTGCGGAATGCTTTTGCCAATGGATACCGTCGCGGGAGGTGGCATAGCCAATTGCCCTGCGGGAGTTCGCTGAAAGAGGAACATCCTTCACGGGGGCACCGGCGGGAAAATCTTTGCGGCCATCGTACCAGAGATGAAAACGCCCCTCATGATAGAGCACGGAGGGACGGCCGATGGAGAACGCGTCCCACGCTCCTTCGGGACCGGCACCAACGACGATGCCGTGTTCTTTCCAGTGCTCTCCATCGTTGGACGTGGCCAGGCAGATGCGGTCGATCACGTCGCGGGTGGCCCGGGTGTAATACATATAGTATTGCCCGTCCACGATCGCGACGGTCGGGTCGTTGACGTGATTGGCGTCGCCGTTGTCGATGACGACCCCCTTACGCGTCCACGCTTCTCCATCGTCCGATACAGCGTAGAGAATCCGGTCGTGACCATCGGCCCCCTGACCGCCGTACCACATCCGGTAGAGACCGTCATGATGATGCACCTCCGCCGCGTAGACGTTGCCGTCGCCGTGCGGGGCGACCTCAAGTTCTCCTTCCCCCTTCAGCAGAATGCGCAGGGAGGCCGTGGTTTTTTCTTCTGCGGCAGCAGGACTTACTGCGGAACCGAGCAGAATCGCCACGCTCAAGAGCGCCGCAGCCATTCGCCCGCATTGAATAATGGGCTCAGCTCGCAAAGCACTTGTCCATTCGTTCGGCAATTTCTTTGAGGCGTGCTTTGTCGCCACCGGCAACTTCGGCGGTCGCCCAACCGGTGTAACCGATGTCGCGTAAGGCCTGCATGACGGCGGGCCAGTCGCAATCGCCATCGCCCAGTTCGACACCGAAGCCTTTGCCTGTTCCCTCTTCGAACTGCAGTTTGCGGCTGTATTCCTTGATGTCGAGTTTCTTGATCCGTTTGCCGAGGATACGAATCCAGTGTTCCGGCCAGCCGAAGCGCACCACATTACCGACGTCGAAATACGCACCCGCCATCGGACTGTCGAGTTCGTCGATATAGGTCGCCTCTTCCATCGGGCTCAGCAGGAAGTTGTTCCACACATTCTCGACGAGAACTTGAATGCCCAAGTCTTCCGCATGCGGCAGGATTTCTTTCAGGCACGCCTGCGAGCGTTTGTATGCTTCATCATAGCGGACGTCTTTTTCTACCTTGGCGACAACAACCAGAACCGAAGTTCCCCCGTAGGCTTTAGAATCCTTGACAGATTGAATGACGGAATCGGTGCCCTCTTTGCGAATCGCGGGATCGGGATGGGAGAGCGTTTTGTCCCAGTGCGTTGAATTCACGACGCCGTGGATCGGCAGTCCACTTTCATCGCGGGCGGCGAGGACTTCGTCGAGACTGAGGTTATTCGGGGCATTCAGCTCAATCCCATCGTAGCCAAGGGATTTGACGAGATTGAATTTGTCGAGGAGCGTATCCCCTTCCCGCACCATCCCGATTTTGACCGCCTTTTTGAGTCCATGCGCCGCCGTCGCCGCCGCCGCAGGCTCTGCCGCACGAGACTCCCAGCGCATGGATGAAAGAGCCGCAGCCGAAAAAGTGGCGAAACCGGCCTGTTTGAGGAATTCGCGACGCGGGAGGAAAGATTCGGGATCGGACATGGCGGGTGCTTTCGTGTTCAGGTGGGAAACGGCCGCCCGAAGATCGTTGGCGGACGAACGGGCGGAGGCGTTGGACTCAGGAACTTCATCATAGTCAGGCCGATCGGGGAATGAAAATCGACTTATATCGGTCGTCCAAGCGAAAATTCGAATTCGAATGGTCCCGGTTTCTTTCCCGGGAATGAGGCTCGCATTTGCTCCGCGGGATATGGTATGTTGAAATGTACGGAAACGTCATCCGGCTCAGCCGGAAGGTGGATTCCGTCCCACCTGATTGACCCACCCTCAACTACTTTCACGCGGCAATATCCTGGCCCCGGTTGGGCTCCCACCATAGAAACGCCGCGTCGATTTTCTTTTCAGCAGGCTGACTTCCCTTCTTCGGCGAAACTCAAGATCGCGTAACACCGGGAAGCTTGTGAAACAGGAGATGTCATCTATGCCCTTATCTGAGCAGAATTCCGCTTCCGCAGGTCGCCGCGATTTTCTGAAAACAACGGCCGCTGCTGCGGTTGGTTCCTCCCTGCTGACGCTCCCCGGACTGCAATCCGCAGTTTACGCCGGCGCCTCCGACACCTTGAAAGTCGGTTTGATCGGCTGTGGTGGTCGCGGAACGGGAGCGGCCCGACAGGCACTCAACGCCGATGACGGCGCCCGCCTCGTTGCGATGGGCGATGCCTTCAGCGACAAGATTGAAAGCTCGCTGCACAACTTGGGCGCTTTCAACGAACTCACCGAGAAGATTCAGGTCGAACCCGAAAACAAGTTCGTCGGTTTCGACGCTTATCAGCGCGTCGTCGATATGTGCGATGTCGTTCTGCTCGCGACTCCGCCGCACTTCCGGCCCGAACAACTTCGTTACGCGGTCGAAAAAGGGAAACATGTCTTCGCCGAAAAACCGGTGGCCGTGGATGCCCCCGGTGTGCGGTCGGTGATGGAATCCTGCAAACTGGCGAAAGAAAAAGGACTCGCGATCGTCTCGGGCCTTTGCTATCGCTATGACGAACCGAAGATCGAAATCTTCAAACGAATTCACGACGGCATGATCGGTGAGATCACCGCCATGCGTGCCAGTTACAACACCCGTGGACTTTGGAGCTTCCCCCGCGACGAGGGTTGGAGCGACATGGAATACCAGATGCGGAACTGGCTGTACTACAACTGGCTCTCCGGCGACCATATCAACGAACAGCATATCCACAGCCTCGACAAGATGGCCTGGGCGATGCAGGACAAAACGCCGATCTCCGCCAGTGGTACCGGTGGTCGTCTGACCCGGACACAGGAGATTTATGGCAACGTCTACGATCACTTTGCCGTCGAGTATGTGTATGACAACGATGTCCGCGGATTCAGCCGCTGCCGTCAGCAGGATGGTTGTGCGGTCGATGTCACGGACCACATCTTCGGCACCAAAGGGACCGCCGATGTCATGGGCCACAAGATCAAAGACCTCTCCGGCAAATCGCTTTACCGGTTCCGTGGCAACCAAACCAACATGTACGATGCCGAGCACATCGCGTTGTTCAACTCGATTCGCAAGGGCGAGCCGATCAACAATGGCGACTACATGACGAAAAGCACCATGATGGCCATCATGGGTCGCATGGCGGCCTACACCGGACAGGAAATCACCTGGGAACAGGCCCTCAACTCGCAGGAAGACCTGACTCCCCCTGCTTATGACTGGACCTCGCTGGCAGTGGCCCCGGTTCCCATGCCGGGAATCACCCCCTTCGTCTAGGGCCGCATGCAGTACTTCAGGTTAATTGATTGGATCAGAACCGGCTTACCCGCGTGACAGGTAAGCCGGTTTTTTTCATGCGCGGCGTCAACCCAGCGAAACTCGGCAAAACAGAAAAGAACCTTTCGGTCCCTTTTTTGACCAAAAGCTCAAAAATGTTCGTATTGACCTAAAGTTTCTTAAGTTCAATAATCCGCGCGTGATCGGCTCGGTCCGGTCACGTCATGGTGAAGGCCACGTGACCTCTGGATGAGTTCATCACCTTTGCCATCAACAGGATACAAGGATGTATCGCATCACTACAGGAAAAGGATTTCCGTTGTTTCCAGTCGCTTGACTCCGACTCTGCAGCAGACGGTCCCTCTCTCTCTTCCGCCGGTGATGTTCTCGATTTCAGCGTGAAAGCTCGATAAGGCCAGGGATTGGCTCTGCGGAGAACACTATGACAGCACCGTCAGTCGACGCGCATAAGTCCACCAGCTTAAAACATAAACTCTGGTCCCGTTTCTTCAATTCTTCCTCTGGTAAACAAGTTGCCCTGCGTGTCGCAGTCGACTTCTGTCTCGCGAATGCGTCGCTCGCCTGTGCCGCTCTTTTTTCACTGGCCGCGACCGGCAAAGTGACCCTTGGCAGCCCGATCGGATACATCATCGCCCGCATCAATGCCGAATTGCTGGCAAGTGCGGGTTGGTTTTCCGGATCGGCCATCGCGATGTTCGCACTCTGCGGACTCTATAAACCTGTCCCCAGCAGCCATGTCTGGAAACGCCTCACTTCCGTCGCCTCCGCCTGCCTGGTCGGCTTCGTGTTCAGCGCGATCGTCGGCAGCATGGTCCTGGAAAGCACGGCTAAAGTCGTCGGTGCGATTGGCCTCGCGTGGGCGTTCCTCTACACCTTCGTCACCGCCAGCCGATTCTCCCGGATGTACGTCGCCCAGCGATACCGGGTTGAGCTTCGTCGCTCCCACGTCAAAGAGAAAGTCGAAGACGTCCTCGTCGTCGGCGGCGCGGGCTACATCGGCTCGATCGCCACCCGTCAACTGCTCGATGCCGGTTACCGCGTCCGCGTTCTGGACCTGCAACTCTTCGGTATCAACGCCTTGAGCGAACTTCTGGATCATCCCCGCCTCGAAGTGATGGAAGGGGACTTCCGCAACGTTGAAGATGTCGTTCGTGGTCTCAAGGGAATGGACGCCGTTGTTCACCTTGCCGCGATCGTCGGTGACCCCGCCTGTTCCATCGACTCCGAAACAACCATTGCCGTCAACTACGCCGCGGCCAAGATGATCGCCCAACTCGCCCGGGCGAACGGAATCTCCCGTTTCATCTTTGCGTCGACCTGCAGCGTCTATGGTGCGAGTGACGATATCCGCGATGAACAATCCGATCTGAACCCCGTCTCGCTCTATGCGACAACCAAAATCGACGCGGAGAAAGTTCTGCTGGAGACGGCCGACTCCGTGTTCCAGCCGACAATTCTCCGGTTTGCCACCGCTTACGGCTGGTCGCACCGCCCCCGCTTCGATCTGGTCGCCAATCTGTTGCCCGCCCAGGCAGTGACCCAGAAAAAATTCCGCGTCTTCAACGGCGAACAATGGCGTCCCTTCGTTCACACCGTGGACCTCGCCCGTTCGATCGTGATGTCGCTGCAGGCTCCGCTCAGCAAAGTTGGCGGGGAAATCTTCAACGTCGGTGACGAAAGCCAGAACTACACCCTGACGCAGCTCGGCCAGATCGTGAAACAGATGGCTCCGGACGCCGAATTCGAAGAAATCCGCAACGACGAAGACCCCCGCAATTACCGTGTCAATTTCGACAAGATCAAGAGCCGCCTCGGTTTCCGGGCCTCGGTGAAACTCGAAGATGGAATCAGCGAAATCGTCAACGCGGTTCGTAGCGGGCAGGTCTCGGACTGGTCCGATCCGATCTACAGTAACCGCCAGCACTTGCAGGATCATGGGCTCACCATTTTGAAATTCGAGCGGAAGGCGTCCGAGAACGAAATGCCGATGACCCAGAAATTCCTCCAGCGCGTCGCCTGACGAACCTCTCCCGAATTCCCGTTCCGCCGGGTAAATCGGGCATGCGTCCGCTACTTCCTCCGTTATAATAACTTCAGCCGGCGACGGTCCTGCGGGGCATCGCGGGTTTCAAGTGGCTCAACACAAGAACTCTGATCATGACGAAATACCTCGTAACAGGCGCAGCAGGATTTATCGGTTCGCATGTCTCCATGAGACTGCTCGAACGCGGGGACCATGTCGTAGGCCTCGATAACCTGAACGACTATTATGATGTGCAGCTCAAAGAAAACCGGCTGGGCCGCATTTCCGATGATCCCAATTTCACCATCGCCCGGATCAATCTGGAAGACCGTGACGCGATCGCACGCTTGTTCGCCGAACATCAGTTCGACGTCGTGATCAATCTCGCCGCCCAGGCGGGGGTTCGCTATTCACTCGAGAACCCGCACGCTTATGTCGACAGCAACATCGTCGGCTTCGTCAACATCCTCGAAGGGTGTCGCCACAACGGGGTGAAGCACCTGGTGTATGCGTCGTCCAGTTCTGTTTACGGGGCGAACACCTTGATGCCGTTCTCGGTGCATCACAATGTCGATCATCCGCTCAGCCTCTACGCGGCGAGTAAAAAAGCGAATGAGTTGATGGCGCATACTTACAGCCATCTTTACGACCTGCCGACCACGGGGCTTCGATTCTTTACGGTCTATGGTCCATGGGGTCGGCCCGATATGGCGCTCTTCCTGTTCACAAAGGCCATTCTTGAAGGGCGTGCCATTGACGTCTTCAACGAAGGAAAGATGCAACGCGACTTCACCTACATCGACGATATCGTCGAAGGCGTGATTCGCGTCGCTGATAACACGGCTGCGAAGAACGATCACTGGAGCAGCTTCCAACCCGATCCGGGAACCAGCCGCGCGCCGTTCCGGATCTACAATATCGGTAACAATCAGCCCGTCAAGCTGATGTACATGATCGAGACACTCGAAAAATGCCTCGGCAAACGAGCCGTCAAGAATATGCTGCCGATGCAACCGGGAGACGTCCCCGCTACCTATGCGGACGTCGCTGACCTGATCAATGATGTCGGCTTCAAACCGGCCACATCGATTGAAACGGGCATCGCCAACTTCGTGCAGTGGTACAAAGAGTACTACGACGTGAAAGAAATCCCGTCCCGCGCGACTGCTTGATGCTGTGTTCTACTGACAGAAGTGCGAGATCAGCTTGCCGAACATCTGGTGACCCGCTTCCAGTTGTTCGAGTGTGATCCATTCGTCGTGTGTGTGGGCCTTGGCGATGTCCCCCGGACCGAAGACGACTTTCTCCTTCAGTTCCTGGAAGACGGCCCCATCCGTTCCATAAGCAACGGTCTTCGACGCCGTCTGCCCCGCGACTTTGAGCATCTCCTGTACGAAATCCGATTCAGGATCGACGTACAACGGCGGATTCATGTGCTCCGGCTGAAATTCCAGTTCGTGTAGTTCCGCCAGTTGCCGCACTCGCTCGATCAGTTCCATTCCATCCATGCCGGGCATGGGTCGGAAGTAAACGGTACAGATACTTTGCGGTGGCGTGATGTTGCCGGCGAATGTTTTATCGTTGATGCCAATGTTAAAGCTGATCGTTGGCGGCGTGAATTCCTCATTCTGCCAGCGGGGATCTTCCATCGTTTCGTCGTAGATCCATTTCAGCTCTCCCAGGAACGGAATCATTTTCAGGTTGGCATTGATCCCCTTATCGGTACTGGAATGAGCGGCGATGCCATGAGAGATCACGCGGAAGCCGAAAGTCCCCTTGTGCGCGTGAATCACCTGCAGCATCGTTGGTTCGCCGATGATGCCCTTCGTGCCATGCTCGACCATTTCCCGGTAGAACTTCGAATGTTCCACGACATTCCGAGCGCCGACGTAACCGACTTCCTCATCGGCGGTGCAGGTGACGTAGACCGGCTGTTTCAGCGTCGAGGCGTCGACGGCTGCGGTTGCGCTCAGCATGCAGGCGAGGGAACCTTTCATATCACAGCTGCCACGGCCGTAGAGTTTATCCCCATTAACAACGGGCTCGAATGGACCGGGACTGGTGATGTACCAGGGATCGGCGGGGACAACATCGTTATGGGCAAAGAACCCGAGGCCGCCAGTCCCCTCGCCTTTCTTGCCGACAACGCACGACTTGGCGACGCCGAACTTGTCGATGTAGTCAATTCGTTCGGTGACGCAGCCTGCTTCCTTCATTCGGGCTTCGACAAAGTCGGTCACGGGGACGTTGGTCAGTCGACTGGTCGATTCAAACCGGATCAGCTGTTGGGCCAGTTCCAGGGTCTTCATGAGGGGTAGCTGCCTGAGTCTATCGGGAGGGGAATTCGTGTGTGATGCCTCTCTTCAATGATAGCGACTTCCCCTGAAGACCGGAACGCCACTCATTTCTGATTGACGGCGAAGCTCACGTCCGAGATCCCGCGTTCCGCGCAGGCATGCATAAGGGGTTCAATCAACCGGAAGGGGACTTCCTTGTCCGTGCGGAAACGGACCGAACCGGTCGGTTCGGTCCGGGCAATGATCTGCAGCAGTTCAATCTGCGACAGGATACGTCCTCCGAGTGAGAACTCCTCATTTTCGGACACTGTGATCGTCAGTCGGTTCGGCTGGGCGGCGCTGTCTTCCTGAGCAAGGTCCGCGTCCGGCAAGATGACCTCGCGCGCTGAATCATGCTGCACGAGTTGACTCGCCACCAGAAAGAAGATGACGAGCAGGAAGACAATGTCGATCAGGGGGGTGACATTGAATTCAAAACCACTTCGGGAATCGCGTGTCGGAATCCGCATCGTCAGACCTCATCGGCGGCAGAAGCGGATCGGGTGGGAGCGGCTGCTGATTGTCGCTGCTTCACCTGCGATCGTCTCCAGCTGCTGAAAACATGCTCCGCCATCAGAGATGTTTCCGCAACGAGTTCATCAATCCGATTCCGGAAAATCGCAAAACACGCGAGCGCCGGCACGGCGACTCCCAGCCCGAGCAGCGTCGTCACGAGGGCGCGATAGATTCCCGGGGCAAGTTCCGACGGCAGCGGATTCTCCTGAACGGTAAATTCAAGGAAGGCCTGAATCATCCCCCAGACGGTTCCGAGCAGCCCCAGCATCGGCGCGATGGAACTGATGAGCGAAAGATATTCGATCTTGCGATAGAGCCGCGCTGCCTGTTGCTGGCTCGCGTCTTCCATCGACTTTTCAATCACGGCATAACCCAGGCCCACCTCATTCAAACCAGCGAGAAGCAGGCTGGCGAGAAAACTGGGCTCTTCGCGGCAAGCAACTTTGGCGGGTTCCAGCTGCCCCGCTGTCAGATTCTGATGCACAGCCTCGGCCAGCCCGGGGGGCATCAAGACCTTGCGCCGGATGGTGAGTGCGTGTTCTACAACGAGCGCAATCATCGCAATGCTCAGCAATAGAATAACGAACCCGATGGTGCCACCCGCCTGAATCAGCTCTTCGATAGACAGCTGCGGCGCTTCATTCGCGGCCGGTTGCTCCTGCGCGAAAGCAGCCGTCGGCATCAGGCAGAGGGAAGTATAGAACAGGAAATAGAATCCGGTTTTCCAGGTCATCTTCAACTTTCAAAGGACTGCTTCCAGATGCAGTCCGGTGGAGAACGAGTTGTGCGTGCTTGGAAAGAAAATGATTCGCGACTGGGGAAGTCGGCCAGAGCATCCTCTCCTGATCACGGTGACGTTATCTGTTCAAGAGCCGCTTTACCCGCGGGGCTTTCAGGATACGCTGCCGCCAATTCCCTGTAAACGAACAATCCCTGCGAAGTACGTCCCGATTCGATGAGTGCCTTGCCCGCCTGCAATTGCGCGTCACTCGACAGCAGATGATCGGGCGCGTGATTCGCCTTCAGCCACAACCAGCGGACGGCCGCGCGATCGTGCTGCAGTTGTCGTGCGTAGGCGGTCGCCAGCAGATAGTACGGGCCGCCGCGATCCAGATCGTCGGTCGCTTCAACACGCGTCTCCCATCGCTTCAGTTCGATTTCAGAATAACGTCCCGCCTCGACGTGGGTCCGCCAGACCTGCATCTGGGCCGCGCGTTGAATGCGATCGTTCATGTTTCGCGTCAGTTGCACAAATTTCTGCGACAGTTTCCCATCGTCAGGCTCGCGGAACATCAGCCAGCTGGCGCCGAGCAGCTGCGCCACGGGTTCCTCATCGTTAAACCAGCGGAGTGCGGTGGCCTCGGGGACTTCCCCGACGAATACCGCCATCCCCGGTTCCGTGTCGACTTCCGGGATCCTCCAGTTGAGCGGAATCAGATTGAAATGTCGCGTCTTTTCATCGCTGGCGCACAGTGCGATAAACCGGTTGCCGGCTTTTTCATAATCGAAGGTCCCGAGCGCGGCCCGAATCTGCAGGGCCAGCAGCTCGCGCCGGACCCACTCGCGCGGCTCAACATGAATTGCGGTTTCAAGAATGCGTTCTGCTTCCGCATACTTTTTCTGTTCGAGAAGCTCCACGGCCTGCTGATGCTCGGGGCTTTGCTGGTAGCGGGTCTGCAGGATTTCTTTCGTCGAGAAGTACTGCACGCGCTCATTGGCGCCACCGCGAAAGTGCAGCTCTTCCCCGTTGAAATCGATGATCTCTCCCTTGAGGCGCGCCGTCGTACCTGTATTGGGCTTACTGATTTCAATTTCATCCGTCGGCAGAAAACCAGGGTCCTGCGCATAGGCGATTGCTGCGCAGGATAGACTGCACAGGGAGACCAACAGAAAAAGGCTGAATTTGATCGGGGTCAGATAAGGTGGCATGGCAATCCGGAGAAAGCACGGTTCTGCTCAGAAGTCAGTAATCTGCTCAGAACTCAGTAATGTTGAAATGTCGATAAACGCCGCCCGTCTCATCGGAAAGGCGCTGCATGAAATTGCGTTCGTTGAGACCCGTTCCGGAAAGCTGCGGTCCTCGACCGAATTCGATGCAGTTGATGACCGTACCCTGGCTCATGCGGCGCAGGCGATTGATGTCGTCGAACCCCAGTTTCGAGTCAGCGTCGGTCAGGAAGTAAATCACGTCCGGATGCAGACTGAGCGCCAGCGAAAGAGCCCGGAAGTGATCCGTTCCCTGTTCCGCGCGCACCTGGTTGACGAAGTTTCGCGCGAGATTGAGATTCAACTCCGAGACAGGGAGCATTTTGATTCCCTTGATCGCCCCCTCGGCGGAGTTCAACGCGCGGGTATCGTCGTGGTAGAAAATGATCTGAAATTCATGATCACCGGACAATGAATTGATACTGCGCATCAGTTCGGCTTTCGCGACGTCGATGGGCCTCACCTTCGTTCCCAGCAGCGTTCCGCTCATACTCGAAGAACGGTCCAGCAGGAAAACGACCTGTTCCCCTTGAGACCGGATTCCCATGAAGGCACTCTCACCAATGCCTAAAGGAGCTGTCGCCTGCGCGGGAAGATCACCGCTCGGTGACTGCACGACGCTGTCGCCAAGCGGCGCGCTGTTATTGAATGTGGAATCAACGGATGAGGGCAGTCCCATTCCCAATACCGGCTCCGACTCTTCATTCGTCGGCGCTGTCAACTCGGAAGGGAGGGTGTCGAAAGGGTCCGTCGACTCGGTGGGATCCGTCGCGTTCGATTCTTCACTGCTTACGGTTTCAGTCGGGGTCGCGTTGTCTTCCGGCCGTTGTTCGAACTGATCGATCTGAGGCGTTTTAATCTCCAGACCGACCTTATTGAAGTTCATCAGGGAACCATTGCGGTTCCCGAGCCCCGTGCCGGAGGAGCCCATCCAGTAGAGCAGGCCGAAGAACAACAGCAGATGGAGCAGGATCGAAGAGAACCAGCTCTTCAGCAGTGTTCTTCCCTGGTGCTCCGGCTGTTCATATTGAGAGGTGGCCATACGCTGGTCGCTTGCGAAAAGACGTTCGGGGGATCAGCAGCCGACAGCTGATCAGGACCTCTATTGTAGGCAGTCGGCGAAGAGGGCGGAACACCTCTCTTCGGGTAAGGACGCAGGACAGCCTCATCGGGCATAGGTATCGACAGGGAACAACAGCTTCCCCGGACCGGCAACAGCTTACTCGGTCTCGTCCTCTTTACCCAGTCCCAGCAGTCGTCGCCAGTTTCCACCTGCGGCGACGTCGCCCGGGCCTCGTGGGGGGGAATTCGAATCCATCTTCTCGACTTTTTTCATCGATTCGGGATCGCTCGGGTCGACCCCCAGTCGTTTCAAGATGCGTTGAGCATTTGCTTCGAGTTGGCGAATACGCATTTCGTCGCGGCCGAGTTTGGCCCGTTCGACAGCGATGGACACTTCCGCCAACCGCAGCTTGGCTTCCAGCTGATGCTGCAGATTGACCAGCCGCTCCTGCAGCACGGCGGGGCCCTCGGCGATAATGTCCCATTTCATATCGAGCTTGTGAACAGCGGTGATGTAATTCAGCAGGCGGGAAATGTATTCGTCGCGCTCTTCGATCGCCCGGGCGATTTCACTGTGCGATGCCTCGTTGAGGTCGATGTCCTTCAAGCCCTCGGGAATCAGCTCCGCGAGTTGAGCCAGGAAGGCGGACTCTTCCGCCTCTTTCTGCGCCGCCTCGGTGACTTCAGCGGGCGCGACGGGCTCCATCGGCGCGGGCTGTTGAAGTGTCCCTCCGGGGGAATCCCCGCCCGACAGCAGATTCTGCTTGATGGAATTCCAGTCGGAAAGTCCGCCACCGCTGGCGTATTTCTCAGCGGGATTGATTCCTGGAGCCGGTTGCTGGAAGAGTTGATCCGGCAACTCGATGTGGGCGTCTTCGACGTCCGCGCGTCCACCCATCGCATCCGGAATCGGGTTCGCGGCGGGAGCAGCAGGCTCCACCGGCTGTAACGGAACCGGAACCTGCTGGACGACGACTTGCTGCTCGCGGACATTCTGCGAGAGCTGCACGATGAGATCGCGGACTTCGCCAATCTGAATTTCAATCCGACCGAAGGAATTGTTCGCCTGCAGCGCATCCCATTGCTGGATCAGTCGATCGAGGTCCTCGTGCAGAGGATCCGTTTTGGCCGCGGGTTTCTTTGGCGGAGGCGGGGGCGCGGGGGTGGTCGCGCAGTTGATGAGAGCCCTGTCCACACCCAGACGATGCAGCCGGTCCAGTTGCTCAGCCGCGCGCTCTAACCGGGCGGTTAGCGCTGCGACAATCGCATCTTTCTCTTCCAGCTGTTCGTGGAGTTGGTCCAGTTCCGAGGACATGGGGCATGCTTCGCGGTTATGGGTGAGTCGCTGCATCCGTACACTGCTTTCCGTCGGGAGGGCCCAATCGACGGAAATTTAACGGATCTTCATACCCTGAATTTAGCTCGGAAACGGTACTCCTATCCCCAATACTTGGCGAATCCTTCGGGCGCGCTGAATCGATTCAGGCGACGGCATTAACTTTTATAAACCTGCGGATTAACCACATTGTCCGGTTTTTCGCCCTGTAACACCTGTATGATCTGGCGCGTCGCGCGGAGGCGTAAATCATCGAGTGATTCCTCCGAGACGAAGGCGGCGTGAGGCGTCACGATGACCCGGTCATCCTGCCAGAATGGATCGTCCATTTGGGGCGGTTCCTGCTCAAAAACATCGAGCGCCGCTCCCGCAATTTCTCCCCCGTCAATGGCCTTCTTCAGTGCCTCGGTATCGACCAGTCCGCCGCGGGAAGTATTGAGCAGAAAGCTGGTCGGCTTCATCGCCTTAAACTGTTCGCTCCCCATGAGATGCTGCGTTTCCGGGGTGAGCGGCGAGTGCAGGGAAATGTAGTCGCTCCGCTTGAGTAATTCGTCGAAGGAGACCATCTCGCAATCGAGTCCGTAGTTGTTGCCGGAGGGGGTATAAGCAATGACTTTCAGCCCCATTCCGACCGCGCGGGTGTAGACTTCGCGGGCGATGCGGCCAAAGCCGACGAGGCCCAGTGTCTGACCGGCAAGACGGACGATCGGAGGGGTCAGCATCCGTTCGAATTTTCCCGCTTCCATCATTTTGTTGAGCTGCACAATCCGCCGATTACAGGCGAGGATGAACCCGAGGGTATGCTCCGCCACTTCGATGACGCAGTAGTCGGGAACATTCGTGACCACCATCCCCAGTTCCGTCGCGCGGGCGACATCGATGTTGTCGAGACCGATCCCATACCGCACCACTGTTTTGCAATCGGGAGCGCTGTCGATCACCTTGCGGGTTACTTTCGCCCAACAGGTGCCGATCGCCGCGACATCCTTCGCGAGTGCCGCGAGCGAGTCTTCGTCGGTTTCTTCCGCGGTGACGAGTTCGTAGCCATACTCGGCGAGGAGCTTGCGTTCGTTCTCGTAATCGGCCCAGCCGCGGTCCGTCAGCAGTACTTTGGTGGTCATGATTTCAAACTTTCCCGGAGGAGGGTCAAGGCGATACGAAGGATTGCGGGCGGGACTCGTGAACATTGGTCGGACCGCCGCTGGTACGGGGCGATATGATAGAAGGTGATCCCCCGACGGGTCAAACGGGTGGCGAAAGTCGCCTTTCGCCGACCGGAACGCCTTCAGGGAGCTATTCTCCGCCCCGGGAGAAGGATATAACAGGGGCGCGCAAACATATCCTCCCCACCTCCTCTCGCTCGACGAAGAGTCGCCCGATGGCCCAACCGCACGATGAAGAATCGATTCAGCTCGACCAGTTTCTGAAACTGATCGGTGTCGTCTCCACGGGAGGGCAGGCCAAGGTGCTGATCCAATCCGGCGAAGTCCTCGTCAACGACGCCGTCGAGACCCGCCGACGCAAAAAACTGGTCCCCGGCGACGTGGTGGAACTGGGCGGAGAGCAATACGTCGTTGCAACGGACGACGACTTCGACGATTAGTCGATCGTCTCTCAGCTGCGCCTATGCGAACCCCAGCACACGTTGCGGATTCTTGACGAGAATCTGGTAGAGCGTTTCGTCGCTGACATCGCGTTTCTTCAGTTCGTCCACCAGCGAGGTCGAGCAGGCGGTGAAGTCGACGGCGTCGTACTCCCATCCGTCCGTACCGTGCTCGTCGGTCGCGTAGTTGGTGTAGACGTAAGGAACGGCGTCGTGACTGACAAGGATCCGTTCGGTATGGCCGCTGCTGACCAACTGCTCGATCTGCTCGGCGCATTTGTCCGGCTTGTACTTGGAGAGACCGACGCGATCGAACTGCACGTTGAATCCGAGTTCCGCCAGACGGCGATGGTATTCGTGGGCGTACTCGTTTTCACGATCGTCTTTGTTCCCCTGATGACCGATGCAGATGCGTGACGGATCCGCTTTCATCTTCAGGAAGAGCTGCGCTTCTTCGAGTCCGCCGCCGGTGGTCGTGTGCGTGGTGATCGGACAGCCGGTTTCGATGGATGCAATCGCGGCCGCTTCGTGTACGCGCCGTTCGCTCGGACGCAGAAAGGTACTGGTCGCGACTTTGATCATCCCTGCTTTGATATCGGTGAACTTCTCACCGAACTCACCCGTCGGGTCTTCCATGCCCTGTGTGATTTCCCGCACAAAGAGGTCCGCCAGTTTTCGGATGCCTCCCTCGGGATAACTGAGTTCAATCGCCCAGCGGTGTTGCGGCGCGGCGGCTTCGCACCAGAACCCGGTGCTCGCAATGATATGGACGGCCGTCCGCTTAGCAAGATCCTGCATCAGTTGTGGGTAGCGGCCAACGCGAATCGGCGTGCATTCAACAATTGCGCCGGGGCCCGTTTTGTCATTGAGCGTTTCATGAAACGCATCGAGCAGCTTCGCGGTGTTGGTCAGCATCTCTTCACGAATGCCGTCCAGGTCACCCGGCGTTTTCTCGTACAATTCCGACCAGTCGACCGTGGGGGCGTGCTCGTGCATCAACGTCATCCCGAGTTGATCGACGGGGACCGGTCCGAGGACCGTCTGCGCATTCGCCACCGGTTCCGCCGCCCTGGCAGGTCTCATTCCGCTGAAGAACGCGGGAAGAAGAGTTGCCCCGGCACTGGTGATAGCCATCTGCTTCAGGCAGTCGCGGCGCGAGAGATTGCGGAAAGGTTTGTCGGATCGATCATGGGACATCGGGAATTCTTCCTGAATCGGGAGTAAGAAGTGAATTCCCGCGAATTGTAACCCGATCAGGGTCCCGAAGTCACCGACACGAACGAAAAATCACGTACCATCCGCGGGCGTGCGACTCATGGAAAGAGTGGCGGGAAGGAGACATCTTCATCCGCCTGTGGTTCGTCAACTTCGACGGGCGTCAGTTCCAGCAAATCCACAGTGGGTGCAGAGGACGGGTTCGTCGAAACGCTGATGGTTCCCAGAAGACTGCCGTCTTCTTCGAGGAGGTGAATTTCACCCAACAACCGGACCGGGGAGTCACTTCGTAAATCGCCCCCGGAGGTGAGTTCAACCCGGGTCGGTTGCGTGAATTCGGCGCCACGCTCGTGGGCGGCCTGCCGAATGGGTGTGGATTCAATGCCATCGAATTCGCTGTTGTCGAACTCGATGCTTTCAAAGACGGACGCGTCGCTCTGTTCGGATTCGACAGTCTCTGTCTCAGATTCTGCGACCGGAAACGTGGAAGTCTGCGTCCCTGATGACAATGCCTCAGCGGCGCTGATATCGGGGTTATTCGACTGGGCATAAATCACGAAACCCAATCCCAAGGCGCAGCTGGCGCCGATGACGGCATAGGACGTCCAAGCTCGGAGAAAGTAGGAACCACTCGACAGGTGAGAGGTGGTCGACCGCTTTTTCGGCTTCCCCTCGGTCATCATCCCGGAGCGGTTGCTCATACCTGAAAACTTCCTGCAATTTCGTTCAACGCTGCTGTTCAATGCGAGTGAGGTCGTCGACCTCCCGTCCCTGTGCTGGTTTATCAGGTGACCTAAGAGATATCGGCCCGGCAATTATTGAACATGAGGAATTTAACGATTCCTCCGCAAAAACAGTTTGCGCAAGCAGGGTAACGTAAAAAGAGGTGGTGGCTATCTCTGCTACAGAAACAACCGTCAGGGGCGTACGACCTGGCTGTTGCGATACGAAGTCGACGGGATGCGCGGACCGAGCGGGCCCGAGGGAACGACACCTTCGAAGGCACGCTGCTCCGCGGCCTGGCGTTCGGGCGTTCGTTGATCGACGAAGCTGGGAGGGCGCGTGAATGTATCGGGCGCAACGTTCTCGTCGGGAAACGGATCGTACCGTTCCAGCGAACGTCGTTCTGTTAACAGGTCCGGATTACACCACCGTGGCCAGCGAATATTCGGGTTCATGCATCCCGAGGCACTCGCACACAGCAACAGTAGAATCCCGGCCTGGAACGGTGTGGACCGCATTCAGGGGGCCTTGAGAATAGAAAGCTTCAGGGTTCATCGAGTTCCAGACACCCCTTCAGTGGTGGGGCAGCTTCTCTTCAAGTGGGTGAACAGAAGCGGTACGGCGGGGGACTGGGCTTCGAAAGCGGCGGGATATTATCAATTTCCCCTGTTTGTGAATACCCCGACTTGAGCGGCCCCGATTCAGACCTCCCACCACCTCCACAGGTGGTTGAGTTGCGATTGTATTTTTTTCAACGCCGGGTCACGTCCCCCTCCCGTCCTCAGTGGCGAGGGGGTGCGGCTCCCGATATGATCCCCCCACAGAGGGGGAGGATGTCTGGAAAAGGTCCGGAAGTCTTCCCGCTGCCCGTTCATTTCGAACGGAGTTTTCCTAAAATGGACGCAGGTTTCCACTCCGCTCTCCTCTCAGGGGCGGGCGACAATCCCACAGGCCGTTTCCCTCAGTTGGAAACAGACAGGAAGGCGACGAAGAACAAAGATGGCTGCACCCCGCGTTTGTGTATTGCGAGCACCCGGCACCAATTGCGACCTCGAAACAGCTCATGCCTTCGAACTAGCCGGGGGAACGGCGGATCGGCATCACATTAACGAGTTGCTGTCCAAACCCAGGCTGCTGGAGAACTATCAGGCCCTCTGCATTCCGGGCGGATTCAGCTACGGTGATGACATCGGCGCGGGGGTCATCCTCTCCCGCCAGTTGCGAAATCAGCTTGGTGACGCCATCAATGAGTTCCTCACGAAGGATAAATTGATCCTCGGTATCTGCAACGGCTTTCAGACTCTGCTGAAGGCGGGGATACTTCCGGGGGGCGCTTCTACCTGGCCGCCCGTCGAAGGTTCAGAACCGGACGCGACGCTGACGTGGAACTTGAACGGACGCTATACCGCCCTCTGGACCCGGTTGCGGGTCGCCAGCATGGACAATGTCTTCCTGCGGGGGATCGACACCATCGAACTTCCGATCGCCCATGCCGAAGGACGTCTCGTCGTCCGCGACGAAGCCATCCTGAAGAAGTGGGCCGATCAGCAGCAGATTGCGCTGCAATACACCGGCGAGAAAGATCAACCGACCTCGCACGATGTACTGGCCTATCCGGACAACCCGAATGGCTCCACGGCGAACATCGCCGGGCTGAGTGACCCGACCGGTCGCGTGCTGGGATTGATGCCGCACCCCGAACGATTTCTCTTCGCCACGCAACATCCGCAATGGACGCGTCTTCGACTCGAAGGCGAAGGGGAGGGCATGAAGCTCTTCCACAATGCCATCGGTTACTTCAAGTAGCGGCCAGCATTTATTGGCGTATGTGAAAAGGCGCACGAAAAAAACCGAACTGCGCTGAAAGTGCGGTTCGGTTTCGTTGTATCATGGGTTATCTGAAAATCGCTCGGAGCGGTGGTTTCCTCAGAGGACGCCCATGCCGAATCCCTCGTCTCCGGAAGCATCCTGTCGGTTGGCGGTGACCCGAGGCGTATGATTGCCGGATGTTTGGATGTGGTTGGCCTGTGAGGCATGCGACTGGGCGCGATCGATGCGATGGTAACGGTCTTCCGACTTCACCACCGTCGACGAATGACCTGCCCCATTCTGATTCTGATGTGGATTCGCATTCACCGTCGCCGTTTCCAGCATCTCGTCCGCCAGCGTGGCGAACTGTTCTTCATCAAAGTCATCGTAGGTACAGATGTAACCGGGCTCCTGGGCACGGATCTTTTCGCTTTCATAGTTCTCGATGACTACCGTCTGGATATGCTCCCGGCAGGCGGAATTGATCGGGTGCGCGATATCAGCGTAGAGCTTGGCCCTGCCGTCCGTATCTTTGGTAGCGCGATCTTCATCCAGTTTCACGCCGCACTGGTTACAGAACTGCGCGCGAAGGTGGTTTTTGGAATAACAGCGCGGACACCGATCGGTCAATTTGCGACTGGGCATCGCCACGAATGATCCCTTGGCCCCCTGAATAATTTTCAGGTCACGGATTACGAACATCCCATCGAGAGTGATGGAACAGAATGCCTGCAACCGGTCGTGTGGGTCATCCATTAACTTGATACGAACTTCGGTGATATCCATGGTGCATCCTTTTGTGATGAAGTGAGGTGACACAGACACGGGCAATCCGTGCCGCGGCAAGTCGAGGGGAAAGGGAAGCCGCCTGACGAAAGGAATGGCAGATACCAAAGCAGCAGGAACCGCTGCCGGTCATGAGAGTGCCGGGTAGGGGCAACTTCCGAAACAGGGATGTGATTTGTGAGACTTGTGAGTTCAACCGTTCCGCAGGAGCCTGCAACGCATTGAACAGGAGATGTGAAACTTCAGACGTCTTTCCTTCGGCCAACGCCTGCTGAATAGGCTCGACCGAACGAGACGTACCTGTGTTGTGATCTTCGCTCCACCTTCTGAAGACCGCCGGTGTAGAGAGGCCACTTCCCGGTTGAGCGAGAATGATGGAAAAATTGCCACGAACAGGAATCGGAGTAATCTGTTCGCCACGACCACGACAGATCGCCGCGGTATGCGTATTGATAAAGAAGGGAACGTCGCTGCCCAGCTCTGCGGCGAGGGCCTCGAGCTTTTCTGTCGGAAGTGAGAGTCCCCACAAGGCGTTGAGCCCGACGAGCGCTGCGGCGGCGTCACTCGACCCGCCACCCATTCCGGCTTCAACCGGAATGCGTTTGATCAGCGTGATTTCGGTTCCAGGTGGGGAGGTCCCCCGTGAACAGGTGAATGTTTCCGCGAGCAGTCGCGCCGCGCGAACAACCAGATTTGATTCGTCGTCGGGAATGGGGGCTGGACGTGCGGGATTTGACTGAAAGAATGGGGAAGCATACCGGCAGCGAAAATCTATTCGCGTTTTGCCCTCTGCGGAGCGTACATCGAGTGTGCGCATCAGAAGTGTATCGTGCAAAGCAAGTTTCACCATGACCGTTTCCAGATCATGGAATCCGTCCGATCTCCTCCCCAGAACTTCCAGATGGAAATTCAATTTGGCAGGAGCCCGCACGATAACAGACTGTTGATCTAGCCAATGACACATGGGGCCACTTCCTGTGGACCACCAGGCGGCAGTCTTCCAAGGTGAACAATGTAGATATGCTTAGATGCCGAACGCTACGCAGAATTGCGCTACCGTCAGGTATCACTATTTCGGCCGGAGATCAATACGGTGCCCAAGAAACTTGGACACATTAGTCCACTTGAGGTAAACACTGGACGTGATTTCGATGAGAATTTGAAGCTAAACGAAAAATTCTTATTCGTCAAGGAGGTATTGGTCGCTGTACGGGGAGAGATTTTCAAGACAAATGTCCAAACGATCCCCGAAGGCTGGTCGTAAGAAAAATATCTGTCAAAACAGCTAATTCAAGTAATTCAAGGAAATGGAACTGACTCCGTTTTCACATTGTGAGACACATTCTCAATTTGAAGGATTTTTATTGAGTCTGCCATAACAAGTCGTTTTCCAGGAGGTTTTCTGCTTATGAAACCCTATTCACGTATGAAAAATTTTGGCATGGCGCTGGTTCTGGGGGCGACTGTCGCCGTCGGTGGCGCGTATGTCATGGCTCAGCGCGAAGCCGAGCCGCAGCCTGCCGCGGTTGCGACCGCGAAAGAGCTCTCTTCTGTGTTCCGGGATGTTTCCCGTGATGTCCTGCCGAGCATCGTCTCCATCAGGACCGAAGTCACCCGCGAGATGGCAAAGCAACAGTTGCCATTTGACGAAGACAACATGCCGTTCTTCTTCCGGAACAACCCCGAGTTCAAAAAGTTCTTCGAGAACCAGCAGAACTCACCCCGTCAACGTCGTTCCATGGGCCAGGGATCGGGATTCATCATTTCTGACTCCGGCTTGGTCGTGACGAACAGCCACGTCGTTAAAGACGCCGACAATATCGTCGCCCGACTCAACGACGGCCGTGAAATTGAAGCCACTATCGTGGGTGTTGACCCCCGCAGTGACGTCGCCGTCATTCAGCTGGCTGAAACAGACGATCTCACCCCGGCGAAACTGGGCAACAGCGATGAGATTGAAGTCGGTGACTGGGTTCTCGCATTGGGAAGCCCCTTCGGTCTTGAGATGACCGTCACCGCCGGTATCATCAGTGCCAAAGGTCGTGGCCCCGGTATCAACGATCGCGAAGACTATCTCCAGACTGACGCGGCGATCAACCCGGGTAACAGTGGTGGACCGCTGGTGAACATCAACGGTGAAGTGATCGGCATCAACACGGCGATCTCGTCCCGCAGTGGTGGCTATGACGGTATTGGTTTCACCATTCCGATCAACATGGCCAACTTCTCGATCGATCAGATCGTTGAAAATGGTTCGGTGAAGCGTGCCTTCCTTGGTGTCAGTATTCAGCAGATGGATCGCAACCTGCGTGACGCCCTCGGAGTCGATACGACTCACGGAGTTGCCGTGACCAGCGTCGGAGCGAACAGCCCGGCTGAAAAATCCGGTATCAAAACCGGTGACCTGATTCTCGAGTTCAACGGTCAGAAAGTCGACACCCCGCGTAAACTTCAGGGTATCGTCGAAGTGCTGCATCCCGAGAAAGCCTACCCGATGGTGGTGCTGCGGGATGGCAAAACCGAAACTATCGAAGTGACCCTCGGCGAAATGCCGGAGAACTTCACGATCTCCACATTCGACGGTGACGAAGCGGAAGAGGAAGCTGAATCAGCCGAAGAAGCCAAACAGGAGGAACTCGCCGGTCTCGGTATCGAAGTCCAGGACCTGAATGAAGAATTCGCCGAGCAACTCGGTCTCAAAACGACCAGTGGCGTGGTGATCACCTCTGTGAATGACGACGGACCGGGAGCCAAAGTCGGCCTCACCCCGGGACTCGTGATCGCGCAAGTCGGACAGACCAGCGTCAATACTGTCGAAGAACTGAAAGCAGCCCTGAAAGATAAGTCCGTAGAAAAAGGAATCGCCCTCCTGGTGAAAACCAGCGCCGGTGCCCGCTACGTGACGCTTCGTAAGTAAGCTGACTTCAGTCGGGCAACCTCTCATTGGAGGAACCCGGCAACGAAAGTTGCCTGTTAAGGAATAACGAGTGGATTAAGAAGCAGATTTCTCACTGCGGAAGCCCGGCCTGCGAAAGCGGGTCGGGCTTTTTCTTTTGGGTCGAACATTGATATCGATGTATAATCGAGCAAGAGTTTCTTCGCGTTCTCGAGAAACTTATAAAGCCCCCAGGATCGACTAAGCGACGGCCCCTGTTCCATGCTCCGGTTCCGTAGTCTCGTCGGCAACTCACTCGCCATCATGGCGATCATGATTCTGATCGCGGTCGCCGCCGGTGCATGGAACTCCGCGATCTCAACGGTGCGCAAGAAAGTCGAGCCTTACACCAAACGCCCGCGGGAGGACGGGATAACTCACCCACCGCAAACGCCGGTTTTCGACCTCGATGGGAAATTGAAGCACTTGACAGGGCTACTTGAAAGCGACGATCACCACATCGCTCGTCGCGCGGCAATAACCATCGGAGACCTGCGCAAGAATGCGAGTTCTGTTCTGACTGTGCTGCGGGCGAAAATAGATCACCCCGATGAAAACGTCCGCGCGGCGATTGATGACGCAATTGCGAAGATCGAGGCGGATATCAACGGGCCGCATGATCAAACGCCCCGGGATTAATCCGTCAACAAACCATTATCTTCCCGGGCTGGAGGCGGGGAAGATGTGCTGGTCACCCATGCGGCCGAGGTCAACGACCTGGTCGCTGATCCGGGGCAAGTCCCATTGGTTTGAATCAGGCGCGTTCGCCGTGGGATTGATCTCGATGTGCGAGAAGTCGAGTTTGAATGCCATTCCTGTTTGCGGCCACTCCAGCTGAATGTGGTGCGGCAACAGGATCTGCTGGGGGCCGATCGCCCGGTAGTTCGCGAGAGAGGCCGTTGCGATCAGATCGCGCTGGGCACCATAAAGTTCATGCTTCAGGATATTACCGGACTGACCATCCAACAGAATCCGGCGATAAAACCGGCGTCCTTCGGAATCGGTCGAGGCACTCACCAGGTTGAACGTCCCCTCTTCCTGGTTGTACTCATGCTGGAATACATTTTCGTCGAAGGGAACGACGCCCATGACCTCCATCAACCATTCCGGATTCACGGGGATAGGGAAATGCTTCTGCACCTGCGACAGGTCCTGATGTGAAGCCGTCAGGATCGGCGTTGTTCTTCCCGGTTCCTTCGCCCAGAACCAGAACCGCTCGTCGTTGGAACCAATATCCAGCAAGCGTCCCATCACAGGCGCCGAGACGATCGTGCGAAAATGCCGGGGTGCTTCGCAGGCGATAAGCGCCTTGGGTGCTCCGGGCATTCCGCGTGCGTGAATCGAGCAGTCAGTGGAGCGCCAGCCGTGAACATGTTGCGATGTTCGATTGAGATGTGCGAAGAGTTCGCTTTTGGATGACTCGAAAGTGAATCGGGGAGGCGTCTTGCGGAAGGAGGCGAAACCCATTCCGCCGCGTGTCGCACAGCCGGTCAGTGTCGCGAACAGAATCAGGACCAGGCAGTAGAACCACCACCGGATTTGGCAGACCGGACGAGTCGCGCAGGTAGTGGAGGTAGTCAGATTCACCGGGACGCATCCATTCGTCTTGTGTGATGTCGGAGGAGGAACTGGCTGGGGTGTATTCGCGATGAATGAGATTCTCACGCCGCCGACAGGGAGACCCGCAGTTGTTCCTGCAGGAGTTTAACCTCTTCATCGGGAAGCGTGAAGTTTTTTATTTCGAAGGGCCCCTCACCCTGCTTGCCGGAACAAATCAGGAATTCCTCGATACCATCCTGGCGGGAGTCTTCCATGATCAGTCGCCGTTTCTGCAGCAGCATCAGGGCAATGACATACCGATTTTTTTCGACCGCTTCGTTTCCCTCTTCCGAAAGCTGTTCGAAATATTGCATCAGCGTTTCGGTGTCGAGAACTTTCGGTTTCCCCTTCTCCACGCCCGGCACAATCGACTGCCAGAATCCGATCGCGTTTTCAGGCGGACCTTGCCACGCTTTCTCGGAATAATCTTCGCGGACGAATTGTCCCTGCCGTTCCATGACGACGGAAAAACAGACGGAGCCCGGTTCGAGGGGTTCGCCCGTCGCCGCACAGTTCTTTCCGATAGGACGTAACTTGTAATCCACCGCTAAGTCTAATCCACCACTGAGTCAATTCGACGGAACGGAAGGGGAAGGAGAAAACCAATTCCCCTCCGAAAATATGGATCGGAGGGAGCGGGAATATATAGAAACGAGGAAAAGGCAACAACCCCGGCCCCCGAACCGGCTTCGGCGGCGGCCGTCTATGGTTGCGTCAGGGAGTCATTTTCGAGATAGTTGCACTCTCGGTAAGCATCGATCCTGCCCCAGGTTTCCCAAACTGTTTTCCTGAAATGAATGCTATGAAATACGTGCTGGTCATCCCCGATGGTGTCGCCGACGAACCCCAGGATTCGCTGGGGGGCAAGACCCCCCTCCAGGCCGCCCGCAAGCCCAATATGGACAAAGTGTGCAACATGGGAATTATCGGTCAGGCTGATAATGTCCCCCCTTCCCTGCCCGCGGGGAGCGATGTGGGCACGATGAGTCTGTTCGGATACGACCCGCTCCAGTTCCACACCGGCCGCGCGCCGATTGAAGCCGCCGCCCAGGGAATCGAACTCGGCCCGCACGACTGGGCGGTGCGGTGTAACCTGGTGACCGTGGAAGATGGCCTCATGAAAAGCTTCACCGCCGAACAGATCCCCTCGGATCTCGGAGCGGAGTTACTCGGGTTGATGCAGCAGGAACAGCCCGCGGACTCGCCGTGGGAATTCATTCCCGGAGTCAGTTACCGCAACCTGCTCCTCTACCGGGGAGAGGCTGGGGACGGCCCCTTCGATGACAGCACGGCGACCTATCCGCCGCATGACATCACGGACAAACCGGTCGCCCCCTGGCTGCCCGCCGGTAAAGGAGGCGAGATTCTGCAAGAGCTCATGAAAGCGAGCGAAGCGGTCTTCGCGAAGTGCGACGCCAACCAGAACAGGCCACATGGCGCTCCGCCCGCGACCAACGTCTGGTTATGGGGACAGGGGAAAGCACCGTCGCTCGTCGATTTCAAAACACGCTTTGGTCTCTCCGGCGCGGTCATCACCGCTGTCGACCTGCTCCGCGGTATGGGACGGCTGATTGGCTGGGACGTCGTTGAAGTTCCGGGGGCGACGGGATATCTCGATACGGATTACACCGCCAAAGGTCAATACGCGATTAAAACATTGAAGGAGAAAGATTTCGTCGTCGTGCACGTGGAAGCGACCGACGAAGCCTCGCACGAAGGGAACGCCGCCGAGAAAGTAAAGGCCCTGGAAGCGATCGATCGCGAGATTGTCGGCCCGGTCCACGAGTACCTGCAATCCCAAGGCGATTACCGGATTCTCGTTTCCCCCGATCACCCGACACTCATCCGCACCAAAACCCACAGTCACGGCTACGTCCCCTTCACAATGTGCGGCACCGGAATCGAAGCCGATGGCGCCGTGACCTACGACGAACCGACGGCCGCGAAGTCGGCAATCTCGATTCCGGGTTACGAAGTCGTGCCGCTCTTCATCCGGTGATTCATGCGGACGGTACTCTATAAGATCGGCGGCAGTCTGCTGAGCGACGCGACCTTGCGCGAGCGACTGGAAGCATTCTTGCGAACTCGTGACGACGAGGAATTTCCGATCCTGCTGATTGGGGGAGGGAGTCTGGTAGACGAAATTCGCGAGGTGCGGCGCAATGCTGATGTGTCGGAAGAGTTGTGCCATTGGGAGGCACTCGCGGCGATGGGCGTGAATGGCGCTGAATTCGCGTTGGGCTATCCGGAAAGCACTATCGTTGGCTACTACAACCACCTGCGAAAAGTGCTCAAACAGAAAAAGGGACGACCGTTTCTATGTGCATGGCAACTTCTGGAGCGACTGGAATCCCGGTACGAGCTCGAACTTCCTCACAACTGGGATGTTACCAGCGACAGCATTGCCGCGTGGTTCACAATTACGCAACAGTTCGATGAACTGCGGCTGCTGAAATCGATTCCGCCTGTTTCCTGGGAGCAACTCCTCCGGGGCGAAACGAATGGCGTCGACCGGGCCTTCAAGACGTACCTGCCTCACTTGAAGCGGTTGTCGTGGGTCAACTTTCGGACGACGGAGCCGGCGATTCATGCGTACGCCGAATGCGGTGCGGACAGCTTATGAACGCTCAAGATCGATATCAATCGCGCGCCCGTTCTCCGGTTTGATTTCCACCAACTGCGTTTGAACGCGGCGGGAGGCAATGAACTCTTCCGGTTTCGCGAAGTAACGCGACAGAACGTCGCGTGTTTCCGCGGTCATCTGTGGCACCAGGGCCGCGTTTTCGGAAAACACGAAGGCATGATAAGTTCCGACTCGGGGAAGTGACAGCGAGTAATTCCCCTCGGAATCCACGTGGGCGAACTCGCCACCAAGCGCGTGAATCAACATCTGCAGGCGTTTCTGATCGGCGTCCAGATCCGTAAGCGAGAGTGGAGTCGAGGACGGGGGCTCGTCGCCCGGCGGGGAATCCGGGAAGAAGAGAATCAGCGAGCCATTATCGGCAACCAGTTGTCCCGTCTCGGTCCGGTAACGGACTCGGCCGCTGATGACAGGAGAGGCGGACTCAGGATTCACTGGAGGTTGCAGAAGATCAGCAGCCAGTGCGGGAGCAGCGGCGACTTCCCGCGGAACAGGTGCCGAGCCGTCTGTTCCCGGCATCCCGGAATAGTAACCCACGACACCCGCCAGCAGATAAACGGACGCGATGAACGCCATCTGACGGGCACGTGATCGGGGGCGATGGATGTTATTCCCGGCAGCGGATGGCTCCGTCGCTTCTTCGTTGGCGTTCTCAACTGCTGGTGGAGTCAACGTCGCGATTTCCGCCAGCGCCCGCTTGAGCGATGATTTTTTGTCCGGTCGTTCCGGACGGGAGCGCGGAGGAGGAACTTGCCCGAGTGCCTCGCAAGCGGCGAGCAGTCCCCGATCCCGGGCGGGATGTGGTGTGCGCGCTGGAGAAGCAAAGCCATCTCGTTTGGGAACCTGGAGTGTCCGGCCACAGGAAGGGCAGTCGACGTGCCGGTCCGCAGCCTCATCGCCAATGCCGAAAAGGTGCTGACACTGATAACATCGAAACCGAATGAGCATGCTGTCCCTCGATCTGGCTCGCACAGGCGACCCGGAAAAAACTCCTGACCATTCACTCTCCGGGAGGGAGAGATAAAAGTCAATACGCGCTTGCGAAAATCAGCGTGGACAGTCCGACTCTCCGCCGATCAGCGGCCAATCGATTGTGAAGGCCGTTTCGGTTTTACCGCCGGAGCATGCATCCGGAAGTTCGCCTGACCGATCGCTTTGGTCAATTCATCGCGAAATCCACTGCTGCAGGTGACCCGGAGCGCCGCAGGGGTCGAAATCACATAACGTAAACGTTCGTCCTGTTCGTTCTGGGAATCGAGCAGAAGCACGACCTCGGTGTTGCCGGGGTATTTATCGAGGATGTCCCGCACGCGCACCATGTCCTGGCGGGTATGCAGCCCGTTCTGAAACTTGATCGCGACCTGCGTGGTGAATTCCTTGTCCGCCTCTTCAACGGTCAGCAGGCGATTGACGACGATGTTCGGCTCCCGGCTGCGCCGGTCGACTTTTCCTTTTACATAGACGATCGCTTCCGCTTCGACCTTTTCCCCCATCCGCGAGAACTCCTCCGGCCACATGATGCAGCGGACGATTCCAGTCGGGTCTTCGAAGTCGAAGTTCACATACTTGGAGTGTCCATTGCGACTTGGCTTTTTGGTTGTCGCCCGTTTGATGGAGGAGATCATGCCACCGAGCGTGACTTCTGTACCATCATCGAGTTCGCCGACGGCGTGCACCGTGTGCGTGGCATAGCGGGTAATTTCTCCCTGTCGCTCGGTGAGGGGATGCGACGTCAGATAGAAGCCAAAGACTTCCTTCTCGCCGGCTAGTTTCTGAGTATGAGTCCAGTCGGGGGCTTCGGGGAGCGTCATGAGCTGTCCCTCTTCTTCCTTTCCCCCGACGGCAGGACTGTCGTCTCCGAAGAGGGACTTCTGCCCCATCTGGCGGTCCTTCTGTCGCGAAATCGCCGCCTGCACTGCGCGCTCTACGACCAGTGTCAATTGCTCGCGGTTGCCGCCGAGTTGATCGAGCGCCCCCGCTTTGATGAGTAACTCGAGGGCGCCTTTGTTGAGCAGTTTCGGATCAATGCGTTCGGTGAGGTCAAAGATGTGTTGATACGGACCATTGGCATTGCGTTCATTTACAATCGCGTGAACAACCGATTCGCCGACACCTTTGATCGCTCCCATTCCGAAGATGATTTTTTCCCCATCTACGGTGAAGTCGACATCAGAGTGATTCACATCGGGCGGCTGTACTTCAATGTTCTGCCGGCGGGCGTCGTCGACATGCTCCATGATGCGGTCGGAACTTTCCATACCACAGGAAAGCAGCGCCGCCATGAACTCAACCGGATAGTGCGCTTTCAGGTACGCCGTCTGATAGGCGATGGCCCCGTATGCAGTCGAGTGAGATTTGTTGAAACCGTAACCGGCGAACTTTTCGATCATCTCAAAAATGTTGATCGCTTTTTCTTCCGGCAGCCCATTCTCGACGGCGCCTTTGAGGAATTGTTCCTTGTACATGGCGATGATCTTCAGCTTTTTCTTGCTGATCGCCTTAATACACTGGTATGACTGCGGCAGCTCAATTCCCCCCAGTCGGTTCAGGATCCGCATGACCTGTTCCTGGTAGACCATGACGCCGTATGTCTCTTTGACAATTTCGTCGATGATCGGGTGCACCTCGGGGATCGGTTCCCGACCATGTTTGACGTTCACGTACGTCATCACCATCCCCCCCTCCAGTGGACCGGGGCGATAGAGTGCGGAGGTCGCGATGATGTCGGAGAAGCTGTCCGGCTTCATCTTGGTCAGGAGGTCACGCATACCGCCCGATTCCAGCTGGAAGATCCCTTTCGTTTCCCCACGCTGCAGCAGCGCGAACGTCTTCGCGTCGTCGAGTGGCAGCTTGTGCGGAATGATTTCGACACCCTGGTGCTTCTTCACATTCTGCACCGCCTTGTCGAGAATCGTCAGGTTTCGCAGCCCGAGGAAGTCCATCTTAAGGAGGCCTACGCTCTCGACCGTCGGGCCGTCCCACTGCGTCAGGATGTCCTGTTTGCCGGAAATCTTCTGCAGGGGCAGTAACTCGTAAAGCGGCGTGTCCGCGACCACGACTCCGGCGGCGTGCGTACCGGCACTCCGGGCCAGACCTTCGAGTCGCATGGCGATGTCGATCAGTTCTTTGACCTCGGGATCCTGATCGTAGGCCGCTTTGAGTTCGGGGCTTTCTTCGAGCGCCGTCTTCAGTTTGATGTTAAGCGTCTCGGGAATCATCCCCGCGATTTCATTCACGCGGGAGAGTGGGACGCCCAAGGCGCGACCGACATCGCGGATCGCCATTTTCGCTTTGAGGGTTCCGTAGGTGCCGATCTGTGAAACGCAGTCTTCCCCGTATTTCTTCTTCGTATAGTCGATCACCATCTGCCGACGGTCGCGGCAGAAGTCGATATCGATATCCGGTGGCTCCTTACGACTCGGGTCAAGGAAGCGTTCGAACAGCAGGTCGTACTTCAGGGGACAGACGGTACTCAGCCCGAGCACGAATGCAACGAGCGCACCACAGGCCGATCCCCTCGCCGTACACGGAATGCCGTTTTCCTCGGCGAACCGGACGAAGTCCCACACGATGAGGAAGTAACTGGCGTACCCCATTTTCTCGATCACGCCAAGCTCGAATCTGAGTCGTTCCCAGTGGGCATCGGTCAGTTCGTCGTCAAACCGTTCGACGAGCTGCTTCTCGCAGATCTCTTTGAGATAATCGATGTCGGTCTTGTTGTCCGGCGGGTAGAAGACGGGGTAATGTTTTTTCTGTTCGAGCTGAATGTCGACACGATCGGCGATTTCCTGCGAGCGTTTCACCGCCTCGTATTGATCCGGGAAGGCGGCGTACATTTCCTCGGATGTGCGGACGTGGAATTCCGTCGTTGACATCTTCATCCGTTTTTCGTCGGTCCGCAGTGAACCGGTGTTGATACAGAGAAGGACATCGTGCGGATCGGCGTCGGCCTGGTCGAGGTAGTGGGCGTCGTTCGTCGC
The DNA here is from genome assembly GCA_002702685.1 of Planctomyces sp. Classification (GTDB taxonomy): domain Bacteria; phylum Planctomycetota; class Planctomycetia; order Planctomycetales; family Planctomycetaceae; genus Polystyrenella. The sequence goes on along the minus strand of PABD01000109.1, from coordinate 20,020 downwards.
CACGAGCGGCAAACCGAGCCGTTTGGCGAGATCGATCGTGCCTTCTCCGCATTCGCGTTGAATGTCGACGCCGCTGTTCTGAATCTCCATGTAGAAGCGATCACCGAAGACACGCTGGTACCAGGAGATCAGTTCTTCCGACTCGCTCCATTTCTCGGCAAGAATCAGGCGGGAGAGTTCACTCGAGGCGCACCCGGAGAGGCAGATGAGGCCTTCGTTGAATTGCTCGAGGATCTCTTTGTCGATACGGGGTTTGTAATAGAACCCTTCGAGAAACGACTTGGAGCTCAGGCGGATGAGATTCTGAAAGCCGGTCGGATTCATGGCGAGCAGGGTGAGGTGGAAGCTCGCTTCTTTCATGCGTGAGGCCGACCGATCAAAACGGCTGAGGGGCGCGATGTATGCCTCCATGCCGATGATCGGATTGATTTCTTCTTCCCGGCAGGTGTTGTAGAACTCCATCGCCCCGTACAGATTGCCGTGGTCGGTGATCGCCACCGAGTTCATCCCGTTCGCTTTGACCTTCTTGACGAGGTCGGGTATGCGGGTCGCGCCGTCGAGCAGGCTGTAATGCGTGTGACAGTGCAGATGGGCGAAGGGGCGTTCGGACATTGCAATTCCTTGCGGGGAGGGGATTCCGTCGAGAGAAGTGGCCGGGCTGAATTCGCGGCAAACCGTGTCGGTACGCTCATTCTATCAAGCGGGGGCGGGATCTCAATTCCCTTCCCGTCGACCAGGAAACGGGTTTAGTGAAATGCCCGTAAAGGTCTATCTCAGCGGTACATCTGGCAGAATTTTTTCTCGATTCATTCCCGGGTAGAAAACTCGCTCGATCCTGCCTCGGGTAATGTCGAGGCGCCTTTGCACCGGCATTGCCTCTCCGTTAAACTCAAGGTAATCAGCCACAATACATCAGCCAAACGAATTTGTCCCCCGGTTTCGTCACTCCCGACCGTGGGACGGCATCTTGAATTCATCTCGTTTACCAACATCGACGGTCGAGATACTGTTTCTGCACCATCCCGCGCCCTCCCGTCGACATGTGCTTTAAATTCCATCTCAGCACGTAAGCGTGCGCTTACGTCCAAGGTCCAGCATTTCATGTTTGAGGAATTCACCCGACTGCTGATTCCCGGCGATCTTACGGACGACGAGGCCGCGCGCATCCTCGAACCCGTTGGATTCGACGATGTCACGAAGGCGCGGCAGCGCTTCGCGGAACTTTGCCCGAATGATCAGTGCCGAGCGGCTCTCGGGCGCTGCTTGAACACCCTGCTGGTCGCACTTTCCGACACGGCCTCTCCCGATGGTTCGCTGATCAACTTTGAGCGGTATGTGCAGTCGGTTTCCGATCGGACCGTGCTGTTCGAATACCTGGCGAATAATCCCCGCGGTGTTGAGATCCTGATCAAGCTGTTCGTCGGCAGCCAGTTCCTCACGGAGATCCTGCTGCGTAATCCGGACTATCTGAACCGGTTGACGCGACACAAACGGCTTTCCGAGTTCAAATACCTGCAACAGTTTATCGAAGAAGAACGAAAGGCAACTGCTGATTATCCCACGCTCAGCGAAAGACTGGATGCGATTCGACGATATCAGCATTGGGAGTTGCTGCGGATCGGGGCCTGCGATTCCTTCGGGCTGCTCGACCTCAAGTCGGTTACTGTCCAGCTTTCGCTCTTGGCGGACAGCCTGATTCAAAGCTGTCTGCGGCTCGTCGCGGAAGACATGGATGTCGATGTGTCGAACTTCGTCGTGATTGGCTTCGGAAAGCTGGGTGGTGAGGAGATCAACTACAGTTCCGACATCGACCTCGTCTTCCTGACCGATCAAGACGCCTCGCGTTATTGGGGACTTGGGCAGAAACTGATCAACGCCCTGATGGCGTCGACCGGCGAAGGTTTTCTGTACCGGGTCGATATGCGTCTGCGCCCCTGGGGCCGCTCCGGAGCCCTGGTCAATACGGTCAAAGCGCATGTCGATTATCTCAAAAAACATGGCATGACGTGGGAGAAGCAGGCGCTGCTGAAAGCGCGGATCATCGCCGGGAATTCGACGATCGGCAAAGACTTCCTGCGACAGGTGGATGAACTCATTTTCGCGCTGCCGGAGAAAGCGGTCCGCGAAAACATCCAGAACATGAAAAGCAAAATTGAGCAGAAGGTCGAAAAACAGGGGCACGGCTGGGGGGAAGTGAAACAGGGACCGGGTTCGATTCGCGATATCGAGTTCGTGACGCAATATCTGCAGCTGAGATATGGCGGCGAGAACAGATCGATTCGGCATTTCACCACGCTGGAAGCACTGATCCGGTTAGCGGACTTCGGTTACATCAACGCGGAAGAATACCGTCAATTGTCGACCGGCTACTCGTTCCTGCGGACGATCGAACATTCGCTGCAACTGATGCACTACAAGCAGACGCACCAGTTGCCGGAGAACGAACGCGAAATGGCCTATCTCGCGCGGCGGTTGGACTATCCTTCGTCGAAGCAGTTCATCCGGCAGTATGAACAGCATAGCGCCGCGATCCGCCGAATTTATGAGAAGTACATTCTGCACAAGGGGACGCATGCCGCTGTTCCGTCGGAAGAACTGAATCCGAACTTTTCGCACATCGTTACGACTTACAAGAAAGTCTTCGAGCAGGGTCAGATCGATGACCATATCCGCATGATGAAGCAACTGACCGCGGAGCGAATCATTTCAATCAAAGCGAAGGAAAAACCGGAAGGGCTGTGGGAACTGACCGTCACCGGCTTCAATATGCGCGGCAGCTTTTCGATCGTGTGCGGGTTGCTGTTCGTATATGGGTTCAACATCGAAGGGGGGCATGCCTTTACGAACCTCGATATTGGTCCGGAGAACAATGTCATCGGTAACCTTGATGTCCATGACAGTAACCGCAAGTTCATCAACGTCTTTCTATTGAAACCGCCCCTGGATGTCGTGCTGCCGCAGGTCTGGGACCGATATGAAGACGATCTACGAATTCTGCTGACCGAGGTCCAGCAGGGTCGACTGGAAGAATCTCAGGGGATGCTGGCGAAACGGGTCGCGCACGCCCTCAAGGACACCTCTTCCACACAGACAAACCTCTACCCGGTTACGATCGAGATCGACAACGAACGCTCCACTCACTCGACGGTGCTGACGATTGAATCCGAAGACACTATCGGTTTCCTGTACGAAATGGCCAACGCGTTATCGTTGAACAACGTCGACGTCGGTCGCGTGATCATCAACAGCGAGAACAACATCGTGCACGATACGATCTTCGTGACGACGGCAGACGGCAGCAAAATCACAGATCCCAAGCAACTGGAGGAACTTCGCGCCGCGATTGTTCTCATTAAACATTTCACGCACCTCCTCCCCTATTCTCCCAATCCCGAAACGGCGTTACTTCACTTTCGTGATTTTCTGATTCAGGTATTCAATCAACCCGATTGGGCGCAGGAACTTGCCTCCCTGAGAAAACCCGACGTACTGAGCGCCCTCGCGAAATTGCTCGGCGTGAGTGACTTCCTGTGGGAAGACTTTTTGCGATTGCAGCACTCGAATCTATTCCCCGTGCTCAGAGATACGGAATCGCTCAAGATCCGCAAAGAAAAAGCGGATCTTCGAACGGAGTTGAACGCCGATCTGTCGTCTCTGGGGAGCATGGAAGAAAAAATCAACACATTGAATGCGTTTAAAGACCGGGAGATGTTTCGCATCGACATGCGGCACATTCTTGATCTGATCTCCGAGTTTGGCGACTTCTCCGCGGAACTGTCGGACCTGGCGGAAGTGGTCGTGGAATCCGCGACGGACATGTGTCTACAACCACTACTCGAACGCTATGGGACGCCCCTGCTGGACGACGGCAATCGCTGTCGGTATTCCGTCTGCGCGCTCGGCAAGTGCGGAGGACGGGAACTGGGATTTGCTTCGGACATCGAACTGATGTTTTTCTATGAGGGGAGTGGAAAGACCAGCGGCCCCGATTCGATTACCACGAATGAGTTCTACCAGCACCTTGTCGAGCAATTCAAACAGACAATTCGTGCCCGGCAGGAAGGTATTTTCCAGCTCGACCTGCGATTGCGTCCCTATGGGCGCGCGGGAAGCCTGGCGGTTTCGAAAGAGGCGTTCGAAAAGTACTTTTCGCCGGAAGGCCCCGCCTGGCCCTACGAACGACAGGCGCTCGTCAAACTGCGCCACGTTTGCGGTGACGAAAAATTCGGCCACGCGATGACGACCATTCGCGACGAACTCATTTATCACGGCCCCCCGTTCGACGCCGCCGCGATGCGGGCGATGCGGGAGAAGCAGGTCCGCCAGTTGGTGAAAGGCAGCACACTCAACGCCAAACTGAGCCCCGGCGGACTCGTTGATATCGAATACCTCGTTCAGGGGCTGCAGATCAACTACGGCCGCGCGAACCATCTTCTGCGGTCCAGCAACACCCGGCAGGCCATCGCGGCGCTCCACATGTCGGGAATTCTGTCTCCGGAAAACTTCGAGAAACTTCGCTCCGCGCACATGTTTCAGCGGCGACTGATCGACGCCTTGCGCATGGTGCGCGGCAACGCCAAGGACTTGACTGTCCCCCCCGTCGACAGTGAAGAATTCGAGTTTCTCGCGCGCCGCCTCGGCTATCAGTCGAAGACGATGAAGTTGAAAAACGACCTCGAAGAGTCGATCACCAATGTCCTGGAAATCAGCCGCGCCCTGATGTGACCGGCATGACTCGGCCTATCAGCCCAGATGAAAAATCGCTCTGGCTCCCTTCCGGAGAAGTTGGTAAGATTCCCGCCTTGATAGTGCGGGCCAAGCTTGCGCACGGACTGTCTGGAAATCGTAATCCTTTGAGGATCAATGGGTTACGCTTCTCCCTGATTTTAACATGACTCCGATATCACTCGAACTTGAATGGGAAGGATCCCGCGACCAATGTTCGATTTTCGCTCCAGCCAGCTCTCCCTCCCCCGATACCTCGCTTCGGTATTGCTGCTGACAGCCATTTCCGCTGCCCCGCTCTTCGCTCAGGGTGCGCCCGAACAGGGACAGGCCCGCATTGCCCGGCCTACCGCCGAGCCACAAAAGACCCCCGAGGAGATTGAGCACGAAAAGAAGATGGCGGAGCTGCTGCCGGAGGTTCTCGAAAAATGGTCCGCTTCCTCCAAGCGCATCGAGCGTCTGCAGGCCGAACAGAAACATTACAAGTTCGATCATACGTTCAAAATCGTGACGCAGTCCCAGGGAAAAATCTACTTCGAAGCTCCTGGCAAGGGGCGCATCGATATGGAGCCGATCAAAGGGGCTGAGGGTGTTAAATTCAAAGTCCCGCGAAATGGCGAGAATCTCGAATACGAAATCAGGGCGGAGCCCGAGCAAAAGTGGATTTCCGACGGCACGAAGATCACGCAGATCGACGAATCGGATAAAACCTATCGTCGCATGCCGATTCCCGAAGAGCTTCATGGCGCGAAAGTAATGAACGGGCCGCTCCCGTTTCTGTTCGGATTGCCACCGGACGAAGCTCATCGCCGCTTCGAACTGAAACTGCTGAACGTCACGGATGAAATGATCATCATCAGCGCCATCCCCAGAACAGCGCAAGACTACCAGAACTTCAAGATGTCGATCGTCAAACTGCACCCGGAAAACTATCTGCCACTCGGCGTCAAACTTTTTCAGAGCGACTCTGAAGACGAGACCTTCATTTTCGATAATTTTGAGATCAACAAAGGTGATGGATTCTTTGGAATCTTCAAGCGTGATCCCTTCGATCCTTCACTGTTCGGATACAAGGAGCATCAGGACGCCGGCGCCGAACCTCAAAAAACAACGATGCGTCTCGACAACCCGATTAAACAAATTGGTGATCAACAACCTCAAGCGGCTCCGCAACCACAGCAACCGCCCGTGCAGGCTCGCCCGCAAGCGAAGCCGAATCCTTATGCGCCGTTGATCGGGTTGCACTATAAGGAAGCGAAAGCGAAAGTCGTCGGCGCGGGATACGAAGCCAAGCTCGTGGCGGGACAACCCACCACGGACTCGAGCAAACATTATCACGTTTATGACGTCGAGCCCGATCCTGAGAACAAAAAAATTCTCAAGCTGATGCTGTACGATAATCCTGAGCGGGGAAAGAAATAGGGGTTCGCCGCGATCCGTTCGCACCGCGAACGCTGACGAATTGACCGAATCCCTCCGGAAACCTAGACTTTAAGAGAGGTGCAATCCACGGGGAGCACTGCACGCGCCGTGTTCTCCGTCCGATGGACGCCGCAGCGTTTCTCTCAACGGAAAGTCGCAGGTAAACCGGGTGCGAAAGCTCATTATTGACGCAGATCCAGGAATCGGCAGTGCCCTCGCGCTGCTCGCCGCGATGCAGGATTCCGAAGTAGACCTTCTCGCGATTACAGCCACCGCTGGAAGAGTCGACGCCGCGCAGGCGTCCAACAATATCCAAGCGCTTGTTGATCTGTTCGATCCTCCCAAACGGCCGCGCATCGGTTGGGCGGCCGAGAATCTGTCGAACATGCCCAGCCTGCCTGATGAACCCTGTTCGGCACTGCTCAACGGGAAGCTGGGACTGGGTGACGTCAATTTCCGCCCCCCGACACCGCATCACCGGGTCGATTCTCACAAGATGATTGCGGAACTCGTTCGTGAGTACCCGAACGAGATCACCCTGCTGACACTCGGTCCGCTTACGAACATCGCGCGGGTGAATGATTATAATCACGGCATCCTGCAGAAACTGCATGAAATCGTAATTGTCGGTGGCAACCACCATCACTGTGGCGACATCACCCCGGCGGCGGAGTTCAACTTCTTCGCCGACCCCCTAAGCGCCCGAACAGTCCTCACTGTTCCCGCGACCAAGACACTCGTGCCGCTCGATGTGAGCGAAAAAGTAGAACTCACTTTTGAAATGTATTCCAGTTGGTGCGGCGAGTCGCAGACTCCCATCGGGCAATTGCTCGCGGAAATGCTGTCGAGTTATTTCCGATCGCACCGGCAGTTGCTTGGACGGGAATCAATTCCGATCCGGGAAATGGTCGGGCTTGCTGTAGCGGCGCGGCCCCTCACTGCCGAGTCGCGGCAGATTGCGGTCGATGTCGAAACGCAGGGAAAACTGACCCGAGGGATGTCGATCTTCGATGATCGGACCCATCCGACCTGGAAACCGAACGTCGAAATTATCACCGCGCTTGATTCACAGGGGGTTCTCGATTACTGTCGATCCATGCTCCGGGGCTGTCGGGAACCGAAGTAGTAGGGTCCCGGCTTACCGCTCAGCTGAGCCCCGCTTCCTGACGCAAACACCGAGTCCTGCTACTGATGACCGACCCCTCCGATCCGCTTCTATTCATGATGGGCAAATATGAAGCCCTCATTCCGCAGGATCGCGTCTACAGCAGCAATCACCTCTGGCTGCAGGAGCTCGAACCCGGACTCTACCGCGTGGGGTTAACCAGCTACTCCGTCCGCCTGCTGCAGGACGTTTATTTCCTTGAATGGCGGGTGGATGCCCCGATGACGCTCCGTCACAAACAGGAAATCGGTGAGATCGAGAGTTCCAAGGCACTCTCGACGCTTTACTCCCCCGCCGATGGAGAACTGATGCGGTTTAATGAACAATTGTTGGATGATCCAACTCCCATCAATACCGATTGTTACGGAACTGGCTGGTTGTATGATCTCCGTACAGGTGCGATAATGAAGCAACCCTCCGAATACGTCGCCCACCTCGACGAAGGTTGGGAAAAGACGCAGAACATGCTGAAAGGACAGATCAACTGATCAGTCCTTCGAATGCGTTCATACAAATCTCGCCTGATGCGAGCCCGACCTGACTCGATCCTCCCGATTCGCTCCCTAGATTCCTCCCGAGTTCGACTTTATGGCCGGAAAAAAACTAACCGTCGTGATCTCCCAGGCACAGGGCAAGCACCCGGTCCGCTCCAAACTGGAGGAAGGGATTGCGGCCGCGCTGTTGATGGATCCCCAGGTCAGCGTCTCGCTGGTTCCTCATCTCTACGACATGTCGGCTGATCACACGGGACTCGTTTTTCTGCGTTCGCTGCAAGGTCCGTTTGTAATCCTTGGTTGGCAGTATCCCCGGGCACTGCACTGGACACTCGACCGCCAGCAGATTCGCGGACGGATCGGGGTCACGGAACTAATCGAAGAAGCGGATGAAGACGAAGAAATCGAAGAACCGGCTCAGAACAACGTTGATCCGGCGGCGATTCCGAATCGGAGTATCTACTGCATCGACATGCGGGTCTCTTCCAATCCGCAGGACTATGTCGACGAAGTCCATCGTATCTACGATGAAGAGAACCAGCAGATCGTCCAGTTGTCATTCGGTTCCATGAGCAATGGAGCTTCGAACGGTTCCGCCACCAATGGCGCAAGTGCTCATTCGCCGAGCCACAATGGGACGAAGCCCAACGGTTCCACGAATGGTAAATCGACTAACGGGAACAACGGCCTCGCATTCGATCTGACTCAATACATCCTGAACCCCGGCGGAAAAGAAAACGTCTCGGTGAAGGAGGAGATTGAGCAGTTCAAAACGGCCCAGGGTCCGATCAAACGCCGCTGGTACCCCGTCATTGACTACAGTCGTTGCACCAATTGCATGGAGTGCATCGACTTCTGCCTGTTCGGCGTATATGGCGTCGATAACCTCGACCGGATTCTGGTGGAAGAGCAGGATAACTGCAAGAAAGGTTGCCCGGCCTGCAGTCGTGTCTGTCCCGAGAACGCGATCATCTTCCCGGGTCACAAGACTCCCGCGATCGCCGGTGCGGATGGTGAAGTCGCTGGTCTGAAGATTGATCTGTCGAAGTTATTCGGCGGCGGGGATGGAGATGGCGTCGATCTTGCGGTGCGCGAGCGCGATGCGGAACTGATGGCGGATGGACGCGACATGGTGGGGAAAACCATCGGCCTCGCCGATCGGCATAACAGCACCAAACGCTGTCGCGGCGAGCGAGACGAGCTCGACGATCTGATGGACGAACTCGACAGCCTGGGAATCTGACCTGTGGCCGGTTCGATTGATCTCGCACGACTCGAGCGCGCTTACGAAAAGGCACGCACCCGGCTTCTTGAGGAACGAACTTCGACGGGCTGGTGGGAAGGGGAACTCTCCACCTCGGCGCTCTCGACCGCGACCGCCATTGTCGCACTCGAGATGATGCAGCGTCCGCTACCGGAGGAGAGCAAACCGTATCAACAGATCATTTCCCGCGCGCTCCGCTGGCTCGCGGAACATCAGAACGACGACGGCGGGTGGGGAGATACCGTCAAAAGTCTGAGCAACATCTCGACCACGATGCTCGCCCGCGCGGCGTTTGAGGTGACCGGTGCGGTAAAGGAGCATCCGGCCCTCATTGAAAAAGCCGACAGCTACATCGAACGAATCGGCGGTGTGGAGGCCGTCATTCGCCGATACGGGAAAGACAAGACATTTTCCGTTCCGATCCTGACGCAGTGCGCAATTGCGGGACAGGTTGACTGGCGACAAATCCCCGCGCTGCCTTTTGAACTCGCGCGGTTGCCTCATCGCTTTTATTCCACGATTCAACTTCCGGTCGTCAGTTATGCGCTGCCGGCGCTCATCGCCATTGGACAGGTGCGGCACCATTTCGCCAAGACCCGCAATCCGCTGACGAGAGTATTGCGAGATATCAGCCGGAAACCGACGCTCGACAAGTTGCAGGCGATCCAGCCGGAGTCGGGTGGATTCCTGGAAGCGACACCGCTGACCTCGTTTGTGACGATGAGTCTCGCCGCGATGGGACTGCACGACCATCCCGTCGCGCGGCAGGGGGTGCAGTTCATCATTGACAGCGTGCGCGAAGACGGCAGTTGGCCGATCGATACCAACCTCGCGACCTGGGTGACGACACTATCGGTCAATGCGCTCGAAGGCGATTTGCCAAAGGAGGAGCGGGAGAAGGTGTTGGGGTTTCTGCTGGATCAGCAATATAAAACCGTTCATCCCTATACGAACGCGGAACCGGGAGGCTGGGCGTGGACCAATTTGTCGGGGGGCGTTCCCGACGCAGACGATACACCCGGGGCGATTCTGGCCCTGCTCAATCTGCGGACAGATCTCGAGACACAGCATGCGGACGCCATTCCTGAATCTACTGATGCGGGGATCAACTGGCTACTCGATCTCCAGAATCGGGATGGTGGCTGGCCGACGTTCTGTCGCGGTTGGGGAACGCTCCAGTTTGACCGGAGTTCGCCGGACCTCACTGCTCATACGCTGCGGGCATTGCATCGGTATCAACAGGCGTACGCGGAAGAGTGGACCTCCATGGAGGACAGAAAGAGAGCTCAACGAATTGATCGCGCGATTGAACGCGGCTTCGAATTTCTCAAACGCGCGCAGCGGCCTGATGGAAGCTGGTTGCCTCTCTGGTTTGGAAACCAATTCGCTACAGATGAAGAGAACCCGGTATACGGAACGGCACGCGTGCTGGCGGCCTGGTGCGATCTCGGTCGCGGGGACGAGACCGAAACTCGAAACGGCATAAACTGGATAACAAGCTCGCAAAATGAATCGGGGGGTTGGAGTGGTCAGCCCGGCTTACCGGAGTCGGTAGAAGAGACCGCCCTGGCCGTCGAAAGCCTGATGGTAGCGGGCCAGACAGACGCCACCGTCGAACGGGGACTCGATTGGTTATGTGACGCGGTTGAATCGGGACGCTTCGCCGAACCGAGTCCAATCGGCTTTTATTTCGCGAAATTGTGGTACTTCGAGCGGCTCTATCCGTTAATATTTACCGTGTCCGCCTTGCGCCAGGCGTGTCGGCGGTTTCAGAATTCAACTGCGAATCAATGAATCCGTTGAAGCTGAGTATTGCAGGGAGTCTCGGAAATCTCGAAGATGGATCTGTCACACCAGCAAAGCCAGTAGTAACTCAGGTCTTTTATTGAGGATTATCGACGAAGAACAGACGGCGATAAAGTACGGACCTGTCCCACTGATTTACTGACCTTAAACATCAATACGGCAATTGCGGCTGCACGGAGTCACCCAATCGTGAGCCCCGCGGGGAACGGTTGTGACTCACCTCGAGTTCATCCTGGATTTGAGTCGGCACGGTTGTCGTTTGGGAGCACCTTGTGTCGATAGCACCTTCTGATCCCCAGGCAAAGTTGCGAACACGGCTTTCCGAGGCCGATGATCTCGACAAGCCGGTCAAACGTAATAAGCGACGCAGCACCAGTCACCTGAAAGCGGTGCCGGAAACGCTCGAAATGCGGGAAGCGATCAAAGCGGCGGCGGAGAAATACACTGATCCGCTCGACAAGTCCCGCCCCTTTCTGAAAGGGGAACTCGAACAACATGGTCGCACGCTGCTCGAACAGATGGAGTTGCCGGAAAAATTTCTCGGCTTCGTCATGGTGCTGATCGGGAACTTCTTCTGGAAGCGTCAGTTCCTGGCAACCCCGTTCGAACGTCGCCTGCTCCTGCTCCCTCACTGTCTCAAACATGCCGAAGGCTGCCCTGCCGAATACGACGAATTCGGCCTCGACTGTGAAAAGTGCGGCGCCTGTTCGATTGCGGACTACAAAGTCAAAGCGGAGAAACTCGGCTACAAGGTTCTTGTCGCTGAAGGCTCGCCTGTCGTTCTCAAGATCATCGTCGCCGGTTATGTCGACGGGATCTTGGGAGTTGCCTGTTTGAACGTCCTCGAAAAGGCGATCGATAAAGTCCTCATCGCGGGTGTTCCTTCCTATGCTGTTCCGCTGCATTCGGGTGACTGCAAAAACACGAAGATGGATGAAGCCTGGATCTGGGAAGTCCTCGAACAATACGAACCGCTGCCGGAACCCGAAACGAAAAGTTATCTCCCGCTGATGCGCGCCGCCAATGATCTCTTCGAAGACCGATTCGAAGAGTACCTGCCGCGTCATCGAAGTGGCCCGGGAAAAACAGGTGCGCTCGCCTTCACCGAAACCGAAGCGTATCAGTTCCTCCAGCATGGGGGAAAGCGCTTCCGACCGTTCGTCACGCTCGCGGCGTACTACGCGCTTCATCCTGAAGCCGCGGAGGCACATCAGGCGAACAAAGCCGACAAGTGGGATATCCCGCTCTCCGTGGGACGCGTTGCCATGGCGATTGAAGCGTTCCATAAGGCGTCGCTCGTCCATGATGATATTCAGGACGAGGATGCGTATCGCTACGGCAAGGAGACATTACATCGGCAGTACGGCATCGGACAGGCGATCAACATCGGCGATTACCTGATCGGACTCGGCTATCGATTGCTGGCTCTGGGCCGTGACGAACTCGATGCCGCCATTGTCGCCGATGTTCAAGGCAAGATGGCCGAAGCTCATCTGAAGTTGAGTGACGGCCAGGGCGCGGAAATGGCCTGGTCCTCCGGAGAGACTTCTTCGCTCACCCCGATCGAGGCACTCCAGATTTACGCATTGAAAACATCACCCGCGTTTGAAGCGGCGCTCTTCGCTGGCGTCCGCATGGCGGGTGAGGTCGAGAAATACGCCGACCTCATCACCAACTACTGTCGTCAGGTCGGAGTCGGTTTCCAGATTCTGAACGACCTCAACGACTGGCGCGGTGACGATCACAATAAACTCGTCTCCGGTCAGGATGCCGCTGCGCTGCGACCGACGTTGCTGCTGGCACTCGCTCTTGAAACGGCGAATGGCGAACAGAAGCAGGAACTCGAAGCCGTGCTGCAGCAGGATGCCGACCTGAAAGTACGCGTAAGAACTCTCCGTCGGCTTTACAAGGAGCTCGGCGTGTTCGACAAAGCGGAACGCCTCATCGAGAAATCGCGCTGGCGTGCTCAGGATCTGGCGGATGAAGTCGAGTCGGAGGATTTCCGCCAGTTACTGCATTTCCTTGTCGAGACGATTCTGGAAGAACCTGCCGAGGACAAGTCGGAACCGGCACCTCAATCGGAAGTGATGGTATCACTGAATCTCACCTCCGCTAAGTAGCGCCGAATTAAATCACGAACGGGACGTAAAACTGCGACTCGTGATCACTCAATAAAAAAGCCTCCCAACTCATTCGAGTGGGAGGCTTTCTGTTTTGTTGGTCAATCGATTGTCGAATCGCGTTATGCGAACGGCATCGGCTCGGGGGTGAGCGCGAACGGGAAGACGCGGGTCGGCTCTCCGACGGGGTAGTCGTCGCGGTAGGTCAACTGGGCGGCGCGGTCGGCGGCAAACTGCAGCATGACGAACTCGAGACCACAGAGGTAGTCGACATTCACTTCGGCGGCGACATCGGCGAAGACTTCACCGGCGGAAGCCGCGTGACGACGGACGCCGTGGATACTGTTCTCGCGAACTTTCACTCCCGCAGCGGCCAGCTTGACGAGGCCTTTAAGGAAATGTCCGACGGGGGTATCGGGACCGGACACGCGCCAGAGGCGTTCCCATTCGTCATTGGCTTCCCAATAGTAACCCTGGTTGAAGTAATCGATCGCCAGCAGGTAGACGCGATTTTCGGCCCAATTGTCGGCGGTCAGTCCCATCGAAGGACGTCCGCGGCGGCCATAGTTGTGGCCCTTGGGATCTCGGATCGGATGAGGTGTTGTCGTTCCGGGCACAAAGGTATAACTGGGGAGTTCTACAGTCGGTAAGAGTCGTTGAATTTCACCTTCAACCTGGTACATATTTTTGAAATCTCCAAGCCTGAGTTTGAAAACGATTTTTCAACAGGCGCAAATTGATTACAGACGGAGAGCGACGGTTACGGGCATGGGTAAAGACGGCCTTGACCCGGTAACTTGGTCACCGATCCTGAAGGACCTCATCCATGAAAGCCATCATTCGCAACGGACTCAATCGATCCGGCAAAGGGAGGGCGAATGATCCAGATAGACGGCCCATACTCCTGCAGGCCGTGCGCGCATGTATATCAGAGAGAGTTGCTCAGCTGAAGGTGTAAAATACTCGAAAAACAGGCGTGTTTTCGAGATGATTGTTAGAAAAAACGGCATTTTTTCGGAAGATTCCGTCCAGTGGATGCCTATATTCCAGCCACCTTCACTCACTTACTATTCATCTGCTACTTCGCCCGAGGCCGGGATCACAAAACTCATGTGAAGCTCTGCATGGCGGAGGTGGCATTCGATCCACTCGTCGTAGGTCAAATGCCCCAGCACCGGGTTCTCTCGTCCCGGCACGTGATCGCCGAGTCGATAGATGGCGTCGTGGATCCGATCTAGCGCCGTTTCCAGATCATCTGCGTCGATCGGCTCGAGGGCCCGCGCTTTTTTCGGAATTTTGAATCCCGAGACGAAGCTGTAGCGGAGGATCGGCTTTCGCGCGAGATGGAGCATCCGCCGTAGAGGTGTGGGTAACAGGAATGGATAGCCGTCGAAGGAGGCGTTTATGTATCGGTAGAGATGCGTGAGGATCTGAGAGTAGGTCCAGTTGCCCACCGTGACATACTCATGCTGCGCGAAGAAGTCGATATCGAGACGCATTTCTTCCAGGGTATTGTAATGGACTTTGCGTCGCCTGGATTTCGCTGCGATCATGATCTGAATAATCCGTTGTCAGGCAGAGCGAAATTGAAGCCGATTTTTTCAGTCGGTTTGAGCACATGCGGGCATCATATCGTTTTCGCCGTCAGCCGTTCCAGATGAAGACGGATTCCACGCGGAAAAGTGCAAATCGGCGCCGATCCCTGTTGTGACTTTCGGCGGCAGATTATCATAGGTGAACCCGCTTCGGGATGCATCCACAGGGAACCCTGTCCCCCATCTCCGAGCGTCACGATCCCCTTCCATTCCACTCGCACGAAATTCAAGGCAAACATCATGGCCGCGACTCCCGCCCTCTCCCCTGAAGTTCTGGCTGCGCTCGAAAAATACGACACTCCGACCGTCTGCAACGTGATTGAACTCTTCAACATTCGCCCCCGCAATGAAGGGTACATGAACGAGACGATCAAATCGTGTTTTCCGAAGCTGAAACCGATGGTCGGGTTCGCGTTGACCTCCACGTTCCGCTCACAGAAACCGCCGCGTGGCGGGGATGTCTACGCGAGCATCGATAAACAGCTTTCGGCATTCGATGAAATCCCGGGTCCCCCCGTCATCGTCTTCCAAGACATCGACGAACCGACCGCCGCGGCGACCTTCGGCGAAGTAATGTGTACGACCTACAAAGAATTCGGTTCCAAAGGGTTGATCACCTCCGGTACCGGGCGCGACCTCGATCAGGTGGAAGCGATTGACTTCCCCTGCTTCACAGCCGGCACGACGTGCGCTCACGGTTACTGCCACATTGTTTCGGTCAATATTCCGGTGACGGTCGGTGGCATCAGCGTTTATCCTGGTGAGCTCCTGCACGGCGACTGCAACGGCGTGACGACGATTCCGATCGAGATCGCGTCGGAAGTTCCCGATGCCTGTAAAGAGTTGATGGAAGCCGAAGATATCATCCTCAACTATGTCCGTCAGGAAAACAAAACGGTTGCGGGTTTCACAGAGGCCCGCAAGGAATGTGCTGATCAGATTGCGCAGATCGGTAAACGTCTTCGCGGCGAAGCCTGAGGCTCCTTCTGAGAGAGCTGCCTCCCCTCCATACCACCCCTGAACCATCGCACATCCACTCGCTTCCATCAGAGAGCAGTTTTTGTTTATGGGCCCGCATGGAGTCTTCGCTCGTCTTTGCCACCGTGGCGTTCATCAGTTCTTCCGTACTCTCTCGGGAGTAAGACGCCCGAGTCGCATGCTGCGATCCTTTCCGTCGCGGTATCGCCCGGCGATTTGCCTGGAGTCGGTATATAACTTCGGTCTCGGTCCGTATGTGGCGCTGACGGCGCTGTCGACGGTCGTCATCAAGTCGATTCTCGAAGGGAATGAAAAACATCTCGCGATGATTGGCGCCGTCGCGGGAGGGAGCAGTCTGCTCAGCCCGGTGGTGACCTGGCTGGAACGATACATCAGCAACAAAAAGCTGGTGGTCGTTCCCTGCCTCGTCATGACCCTGCTCTTATGGATGACACCCCTGACTCAAAATTCGGCGACGATGTTCGTTGCCTTGATGAGCAGCCTCTACCTGTTGCAGGCGGCACCGCGCGTCGCGGAAATGAACATGTTCCAGTATGTCTATCCAGTGACGCACCGATCGCTGGCGGTCGGCTGGCTCAAGTCGATCGCCGGTGTCTGCGCCCTGGTGATCACGCTGCTCGGTTACCTCTGGTTCAGCCGCTTCCCCGCCTATTACTGGGTCATTTTCTGCGCCGTGGGTTTCCTGTTGCTGCTGGCGGCGCTTGCGTATGCCTTCATCCCCGTCCGATATCCCAAACGCCGCATCTCCACTGAGGGGGCCACGATCTGGAGCGACCTCTGGCATAACCTGGGGATCATCCGGAAGGATTGGCGTTTTGTCTGGTTTCAAACCGGCTTCGCTGTCGCGGGATTTGCCAATCACATGAGTCTGATCTTCGTGGCGGAGATCCTGCAGGAAAAAGTGCTGGCGGAGGGGACGACGGTTGCCACGCTGACGGAGTTTTTCAGCAGTTATGGGGGTGGTTTTTTTGATATCACCGAACGCAAGGTCCATGTCATGGTCGTCGGGTTGATTGTCGCTGTCATCCCATCCGTACTGGAATTCACAACCGCCCCCCTCTGGGGCCGCTGGATGACGGACAAGACTCCCAGTGAAAGTCGACTGGTCGTCGTGCTGATGCAGTTCGTCGCCTTTGTCTGTTTCGCCATCGGCGGGATCACTTTGAACCTGGTCTGGTTCCTGATCGGGATCTCGATCTGCGCCATTGCGGTGGCAGGTGGTCTGATCAACTGGCTCACGGGGAGCCTGTATTACGCACCAAAGGAATACGTGTCGCTGTATAATTCGACCAACCTGACATTAACAGGGATTCGCGGGCTCATTGCACCTCTGGTCGGCGGGTATCTGCTGGCGAAAGAGGGATTGCACCTGCAACATAACATCTTCTGGGTAGGGGCAGTGCTGCTGCTGGTTGCGTCTTTTATTCTGGGCGCGCAAGTGGTCTACGAGCGGAGGCGCGGGATTCGCTGAGACCGCTTGCATGCGCCGGAGATTGCCAACTTGGTTGTCGGTCTGCGTGCGTTGGAGATCTATGCAGAGAAGTAAGTCAGAAATCCACTGCTGGGCAAGCCAGGCAGTGCCACCCTTTAAGAGTGCAAGCCGCAAGTGGCGCGCGAGGGGAAGCACACTTTGCGTCCGGGCGTCTCGAAAGATCCCAATCAGCTCTTCTATTACTTCTGCCAGCGGTGCCAGGCGAGCGAGGGGCGGTCGACGCGGAACTGGACCAGCCGCTGATGTTCGACTTCGGTGACGTAGGCTGTGCGTCCGTCGGGGCCTCCAAAGCAGATGTTGCTCGGTTTCGCGCCGAGGACGTCGATTTCCTGCAGGATTTCCCCCACTGGCGACAGCTTCACTACGGTCCCTTTGCCGTAGCGGGTCACGTAGAGATTTCCGTCGACATCGCACCGCATGCCGTCGAAACCATGATCGTCGAACTTTTTCAACAATTGCTTGTCGACGATATTTTTCTCAGGGTCAATCTGAAACTTCCAGACGTTCTGCTGAATGCTTTCATTAACATACAGCGTTTTTCCATCGGGCGAGACCTCGATGCCGTTGGCTGTCCCCAGATTGTCCGCGGCGAGAGTGACGGTTCCGTCGAGGTCGATTCGCCAGACGCGCCCATTTTCCGCCGGCCAGTTCGGATCGCTCGCGAACAACGTTCCGTCTTCCATAATCGCGATATCATTCGGTTGCGACATTTCATCTGAGTGCGCGAAGACGGCGACCTCGCGGGTCGTCATGTCAACGGTCAGAATGTTATGGCCGACATAATCAGCGACGAACATCGTCCCCGCCTGATTGAACCGGATTCCATTGCCGACGGATTCTCCCGGCAATTTGACAAAGATCGACGATTCTCCGGATGGAGTCGTCATTCCGATCGTCTGCTGCTCGCAAAAATTGACGGCGTAGATATTCCCGGCGGCATCGCAGGCAGGTCCTTCGATACCGGGGGTGAAACTGTTAGCTGGTGTCAGCGGTGTCGCGACAAACAGCTCTTCATCGGCAGACAAGGTAACGGTACTCCAGCAGCAAAGGGCTAACGATAGTGACGCGATCAGCTTGTTCATCGTGAGGTTACTCTTCTGAAAGACAACGTCAGAACCCATCGGCATGTCAACCGGCAGGGGCAAGGCATTTCGTGCACTGTCCCTTCAACAGAATCTCGGTCACTTCTCCGAAGTGATCAACACTGGTGAGTTTGGGAATTTCGAGGGCAAGATCGCGGAGGCACGCGACTTCGCCGCAGACAGTGCAGAGGAAATGGGGGTGTTCGTCGGCATCGACCTCTCGGGCGATCCATTCGAATCGCCAGACATGGTCTCCGAGCTCAATTCGGCGTAACAGGCCCACTTCGGCCAGATCGACCAGGTTTCGGAACACGGTCGCCTTGTCGAATCCGAGCGGGACTAATTTATCGGCAAGTTCTGCGTGCGTGACGGGCGTCGCCGCATCCTTCAGTTCCTGGATGACGGTAAGGCGGGCTGAAGTACAGCGGAGCCCCACTTCTTTCAGCAGCAGGCGAATCTCCTCCACTTCCTGCTCGGACAAATTATTCATGACGTAGTCCAGTTTTTTCCCTTGGGGGTTCTTCAGTTCGGAAACCACCAGCTGTTCCTTGTCCACGAGTTGAATTAATCACGATCTGAGAATCACGCGGTGAGGCTCCCTGATCGCACGAGGAGGGGAGGAGCCCTCATTGTAACCAGTCTACAGAGTCGATTAACAGGGTCGATCATTATTCGATTTTTTTAAGCGGTAGATGAGACGGAGACGGCGGCGACACGCTTGCGATCAGGCCCGGATTCGACTAATCGGACGGCGGGGGTTCACTCCTCTCCTTGTTAGAACTCACGCGATCTGAGATACTTCGGACATCCTGAATCCACCTGTTTTTGCATCCAATCCGGTTCCGGAGCCTGTCGGCAACGCACAGTCGCCTGATTCTCTGAGAGCCGTAATAGTGAACAATCACAACCTATGAGTGAACAACAAATTCATACCGAGGTACTGCCGAATGGGCTGACCGTGGTGATGGAAAAAATGCCGGCTGTGCAGTCGGCCGCCTTCACCATGCTTCTGCCGGCGGGCAGCATCTATGATCCCGAAGGGCAGTTCGGCACGGCGTCCCTCGTTGCCGATATGCTGACGCGAGGCGCGGGAAGTCGTGACAGTCGTCAGCTCTCCTCCGATCTCGACAACCTGGGGCTTCAACGTAGCGAAGCGGCCGGAACATCGCACATCACCCTGAGTGGCGCGACGTTGGTGGACAAACTGCCGGAGGTCCTCCGTATCTATGGCGATATTGTGCTGCGTCCCCATCTCCCCGAAGATCAATTCGAAGCCGCGCGGGAAGGGGCTCTGCAGTCGCTGTACGCTCTCGAAGATGAACCGCGTCAGAAGATCTTTTCGGAGCTCAAGCAGCGCTGCGTTCCCAAACCATGGGGAAGACCCAGCGAAGGAACCATTGAGGGAGTTCAGTCGCTCACCAACGCGACCATTGAAGAACATTGGAAGCGGAATTTTCGGTCGAACAATGCCATCCTGGGGATCGCCGGTAATATCGACTTCGATCAGATTCACGGGATCGTGGAAGAGGTCTTCGGCGATTGGAAACCCCAGGACGCGCCACCGCTCATTCCGGAAGATGTCGGTCCCAAATGGGATCACATCGAACACGATTCCGCGCAGACGCATATTGGCATCGGGTACGATTCCATCACCTACAGCGACCCGCTGTACTACGCTGCCTGGGCTTCCGTCAGCATTCTCAGTGGCGGCATGAGTTCGCGCCTCTTTACGGAGGTCCGCGAGAAACGGGGCCTCTGTTATTCCATTCATGCGACGCACAGCAGCATGAAACAACTGGCTCGCGTGCTCTGTTATGCCGGCACCACGAATGAGCGCGCCCAGGAAACCCTGGATG
>PABD01000108.1 GCA_002702685.1 Planctomyces sp. | reverse complement strand
TGTCGCTCTCATCTCTGAAATAAACGAGGGCGAACGTAAAGAAGTCATCGTCGATGATGTCCCTGTTCTGCTTATTAAGCAGGGAGACAAATTCTACGCAATCGAGGATGTCTGCTCCCACGATGGTCAGCCGCTGACGGACGGACCGATTGAGAATTGTCAGATCACCTGTCCACGCCACGGCGCACGCTTTGATCTTGCCACAGGCAACCCCCTTTGTATGCCGGCCACCGAACCAATTCCGACATATGATGTAAAAATCGAAAATGATGAGATCTGGCTCCGCGAAAACGGATAGAATGGGACAGCGGGTAATCGATTACCCCGGGCCAGTCCTCGGAGAGCATGTCGCGCTGACGCTGTTCTCTTCCCTGTCAGCAGGACGGACAGGATGTTGCTGCGGGCAACAGTAATCTTAAAACAGTAATCTTAAAAACGATCCATGAGTCAGCTGTGCACGGATTATCTCCGACAGCCAGAGACGGATGCTCGGAACATCGGATCCAACTCTACCTTCCGCCACTACGGCGTTAACAGGATGCCCAATATGGCTACGGAACTTGAACTGATTGAAGCCTTGAAGGAAGTCATCGACCCTGAGCTCATGGTTAACATCGTTGACCTGGGACTGGTCTATGACGTCGCGCAGGAAGGGAACAAAGTTACGGTCGAGATGACCTTGACCAGCCCCGCCTGCCCCGCCGGCCCGCAAATCGTACAGCAGGCTCAGATGGCTGTCGTTAAGCTGAAAGACGTGGATGAAGCGGAGATCAAACTGGTGATGTCTCCCCCTTGGACTCCGGAACGGATGACCGACGAAGCCCGCGACGAACTCGGTATCTTTTAGCCGGACGTGGCTCGAAATCGGCCCTGAAGATGGCGGCCTGCGGCACGGGAATAAGCACATGCAGGAAGATTCTGCAAGTCTACTCTTCGGGTGTTTTTCCTAAAAATTTCTTTCCCGATTGTTTGCCATCAATAGAGGGAAATACAATTGCTGTTTAACGATGGCTTGCGCATACTGGACCCTATCGCACGGTCAGTGAACTCGATCTGTAGCTCTCCCAGCCTTGATTTCAAGGTGCCTTGGATACGGCAATTCAGTATTGGATCAGCTACAGTTTGTTGACAGTGAATTTCCCCCGCCGTGCTGCAACGGTTCCCATCTCCAACAATTCTCAATGGCCGGTTTCGAATCCGCTTTCCCCTGTCGCTATTACGCATTCCACGTAATTATTGATGGCTGCTCTCATTGTTCTGAAGAACATCCATCAGATGACTGCCAAGGATTGGAACTTTTCTGTCAGCGTGACTGGTACTCAGTCACAAAGTGTATGACCACTTTGAAAACGGCTACTACTTCTGACAACTCCGGCATTCAGAGTTCAGCTCGCCTGACGCGGAAGGATAATGAACATGTCTTTGAACCAGAATTCGGGATCACCTGCACCTCGCAAGAATGAAAACGAATTACTCCTCGGGCGATTCACTCGCCGCAACTTCGTCAAAACTGTGGGACTGGGAGCAGCAGCCTCCCTGCTGCCGAACGTGATTGTTCGCGGCGATGAACCCGCCGCCGCGGTACCCGAAGTTCAGTCCGAGAAACTGGTCGAAAAACTGCACGCATCCTTTTCTCCCGAACAGAAAGCCGCTGTCTGTTTCGACTGGAATCACTTGCGGGATGGCAGTCCTCTCCGGTTACGGGTCGCGAACAACTGGCAAATCACCGATCAGCTGATCCGCTCTGACTTCTACACCAAAGATCAGCAGGAGATGATCGAAGCGATTGTCTTCAACATCTACAGTCCCGAGTGGCGTGAGAAAATCCGTCAGGAAATGAACGACGACTGCGGTGGCTTCGGCGAAGAACACTCGCTCGCGATTTTCGGCAAACCGGGCAGCGACAAATTCGAGTTCGTATTCACCGGTCGCCACCTGACGGTCCGTTGCGATGGCAACACGACTGAGAACGTTGCCTTCGGTGGTCCGATCTTCTATGGTCACGACCCGCATGGCGAATTCAACGAGCCCGCCGATCACCCTGATAACGTCTTCTGGGAGCAGGCGGTCGTCGCAAACAAACTTTATGAGATGCTCGATGGTAAACAGCGCACCATCGCTCTTCACAAAACTCTGCCGGCGGAAGACCAGGTTCACTTCCGCGGTAAAGATGCCGAAATCCCCGGTCTCCGCGTTTCCGAAATGTCCGCCGATCAACGGCAGCATATGGAACTGGTGTTGAAATCACTCGTCGGTCCTTATCGTCATACCGATCAGGCTGAAGTGATGACCTGTCTGGCCGCTCAGGGTGGTCTCGAAAATTGCCGCCTTGTCTTCTATCAGCCGGGCGACATCGGGGAGGATCAGGTCTGGGACAACTGGCGATTGGAAGGTCCCGCCTTTGTCTGGCATTACCGAGGGGCTCCCCACGTTCACGTCTGGGCGAATGTCGCAGACGATCCGAACGTCAAGATTTCAACAGGCTAGTGCGAACGCTAAAATTCGCGAATCCACCAGTTAACTGTGCGCATACGCATGGTGTTTATCGCGTTACTGGTGTGAGAGACAACCTGGAATTGCCAAGTTGAAGTCCCCTCGTCCACTGGTTGCTCCGTTTGCGTTCAATAGCGGAGTTCCCGTTCGTCTCCTTTGAGCCTGAAAGTTCTTCTGTGAGCGATACCAACCCATCTGGTGAGATCAACTCAGTAGAATACCCCTCCAATGAATTCAATTCTTCTTCCCAAAACGGCGACGACAACGGATTGAGCCGGCTCGCTATCAGCCAGATCTACAGTCACCGCTGTTCGCTCGAAACCGAGCTACAGGCACTCAAGCAGTCGAACATTTCCGCCATTGGGTTATACCGTCCGAGATTTGCGGAGTGGAGCGACCAGCAGGACATTGAATTGCTGCAGCAACACCGAGTGCAGGTCTCTTCTGTTTCCTGGGCGGGTGGTTTTACCGGTTCCCACGGATATTCGCACGACGAGGCAGTCGCCGATTCGTTCGCCGCGATTGAACTGGCCGAAAAAGTCGGCGCGGGCTGCGTGATGATCGCAACCGGTGCCCGGCACGGTCATACCCGCAACCATACAACGCGTCTTATCTGTGACGGCTTGAAGGAAGTCTCGGATTTCGCTGGGGAACGGAAGATCGATCTCGCGGTGGTGCCGATGCGATCGGATGATTGTTCCCGCTGGACTTGCTTGAACACCATCGATGAAGCGATGCAGGTCATCTTGAAATGCAACCGGCCGAATGTCGGTCTCGGCATTGATGTCAGACGGCTGTCGGAAGCGTGTCAGTTAGCTGTGTACGCAGAGTCGATTGCTCCGCATACCAAGATGATGCGTTTGGCTGTTGAATGTGCTGAAGTCACCTCTGAGCTCATCCCGACCTGCTCCTATGAAGAGGAAACATTTTCGCTCGAAGAGACATTGACTCTTTTCTCTCGGGAAGGTTACGAAGGCTACTTTGAATTCGAGCTGTGTTTTCAGGGTGGCTGGTCGGCGAAACGTTACCGGGAGATGGTGCCCGGTTGCCGGGAACTGTTTGTTCAGTCTGTGTTGATCTGAAGCGTGCTGTAACTGCCAGATCCGTGATGATCGCTTTGCGCTAATTCGTCGGGAATCAGTTTTCTGGGGTGTTTTTCACGTCGGCTTTTGGTAGCATTGAGCTCCTTCCTCCACTGCCGTTCACGCATTGAACGGCGTCCGACGAGTGTCTTCGGCGTTCTCACTGGAACAACCATGCCGCGGGACACACTTGCCCTGTTGGTGCTTGCCAAAGCAATCAGCCTGGCACTGAACACCCCGCCCCTTTGTCGATTGCGCAGCTGCCTTTCCCATGGAACACGACTGGTACAATCTGGATGAACTGGCGCGGCAACTTGGTCGCGACAGTCGAGAGATTTTGAAACTCGCGAATCGCGGTCGTATTCCGGGTCGCAAAGTGGGTGATGACTGGCAATTTCATACGTCGGAAATCACGCAGTGGCTCGAGCAGGAAATGCACGCTTACACGGATCGCGAACTCGCTGTTCTCGAATCCACGCACCGCTCGACCGACAAAGACGTCGATGCCGATATTCCCGTAACCAGCCTGCTCTGCCCCGAGACGATGGAAGTCCCTCTTCAGGCGCGAACGAAGTTATCCGTTCTGGAGTCCCTCGTCGAAGTCGCCGGGCGGACCTATCAGATCTGGGAACCGGCGACCGTATTGAAGGCGGTTCGAGATCGCGAAGAGACCTACTCCACGGCGTTTGAAAACGGAGTCGCCTTCCCTCACCCGCGCAATCCGCTTCCGGAATCGATCGGCGAACCCTTGATCGCCTATGGGCGCACCTTCACCGGCATTCCCTTCGGCGCCGCCAAGCGGCAGCTCACCGATATCTTCTTTCTGATTCTCTGCCGGGACTCGCGTACGCACCTGCAGGTGCTCGCGCGACTGGGTCGTATTCTCCAATTGCCCGGTACTCTTGATGAACTGCGTCAGGCTCCGGATGTACGCAGCTCCTATGACATCATCTGCAGAGCCGACAGCACCGTTAACGAGTCTTAGACGCGTTGGATTGACATAGTCCGTCCGATTCGATCCCATTAGACTTCGTGCTGATTGCCGATGCTGCCGATCCCGTCCGAGGTGGCGCCATCCCTGCTGATAAAGGAAGCCTGATGTCTGTCGAATTGCCGGAACCGCTCGATCTGATTGCTGTCGGAGCGCATCCCGATGATGTGGAAATCGCCTGTGGTGGAACGCTCGCGAAGATGGTTCAGCAGGGTTACCGGGTCGGGATCGTCGATCTCACCGATGGTGAACCGACACCGGGAAGTCCCAGCCCGGATGTGCGACTGGCCGAAGCCCGCAAAGCGGCGGAGATTCTGGGCGTGCAGGTACGCGAGACGTTGAACCTTGCGAACCGTCGATTGTTTGATGATTACGCGGGCCGCGTCGAACTGGCGAAGGTCTTTCGCCGTTACCGTCCGAAGGTGGTGATGGGCATCGCGGGGAAGACGCCGCTGGCTTCTCCCGATCATTTGCAGGCGGCCAATCTGACCGACGCGGCAATCTTCTATTCGCGGTTGAGCAAATGGGACGATCAGTTCGATCATCTTCCCGTGCATCGCATTTCGGGGCAGGTCTGGTACCCGCTGGGACTGCGGACATTGAGTCATCCTGAAGGTGATGGTCAGTTTGTAATGGATATCAGCGATACGCTTGACGTTAAAATCAAGTCGGTGCAGGCTTATGAAACTCAGTTTCCTCCGGAGCGGGCCGATGTATTCACTATGATGGAAGGAATGGCTCTGCATCTGGGCGCGTGTGCAGGATTTCGCGCCGGTGAACTTTTCCTGACTCCTCGAATCATCGGGACATCTGATCTGATGCAGACTGTTCTCAGTTAATCTGAATAGATGTTTCCAGTTACTTTACGTATAATAAGGGGCTCAACTGCAGCGGGCCCTCTGAACCCGAACGGGCAGAAATCACTTCACGGAATCGCCCTGTTCTGCAATACTCTTCTAATCGTCCAGTCTAACTCCCCGCTCGAAATCATATTCTTGAGTGAAACCTCCCTCATTGAGGACGTGTAGGCGGTTTTCCATGCAGACAGGTTTCTGAATCACTATGGTCGCTATCCGTTACGGTTCCGTTTGCGTCACCGGAAACTACCGGGAGAACAATGAAGATCGCTGCCTGATCGATGAGTCGGCGCGGTTCTTCCTGGTCTGCGATGGCATGGGTGGTCAGGCCGCCGGTGAGAAAGCGAGTGAACTTGCCACGGAACTCGTATCGCAGAAACTGTCACAACTGATTCCCTTCGACACCGCCACACCCGACCAGGTGCAGGCGGGCGTGAACAAGGCGATCAGCCACGCCAACATTGAGATCATGGCGCTCGGCGAGGTGGAACCCGAATATCACAAGATGGGGACCACGATTGTCTTTCTGATCAACGCCAAAGATCGCTTTTACATGGGCGGAGTGGGCGACAGTCGCATCTATCTTTATCGAGACGGTGAACTCCAGCAGTTGACGAAGGACCATTCACTGACTCAGGCGCTGGTGGAAGCTGGCACGATCAAACCGGAAGAAGCCGCCACCCATCGATTCCGGAATGTTCTCTTCCGTTACCTGGGAGCGAAAGAAGGGGGCGACTCTGTAGAACTGATCCAGAAGTCGCCGCAGCCGGGAGATCGCTATATTCTCTGCTCGGATGGCGTGATGGACGGAATGGGCGACGACAAACTGCGGGAGCTGATTGCCGCAGAGGACGATCCCCAGAAAACAGCCGATACCATCGTGAAAGGCGCCCTGGATGGTGGCAGCAAGGATAACGTCACCTGTGTGACGGTCTTTGTCTGAGCCCGCTCGCCGCGACGATTCTGCAGCCCCTGCCCTACTCGGCTTTTGATTGCGTTTCCAGCAGCTCTCTCGTGCGCCGGGAATTGCGATCGATATCCATGAGGAATGTCCCCGCTTCTATTAATGCGCGGAGAGTGGCATAGATGAAGATAATCAGCGCCAACTGGAATGCCGAGTAGAGTACCGCGTCGAGAAACGCCCCGTTGTGAATACTGAATCGCAGCGAAGCCATCAGTGACGCGAGACTGAAAATGCTCCATCCAATCAGCGACAGTATGAGCAGAATTGCCGCCAATGTGTGCAGCACCTTGAGATAGAATTTGAACGAAGCGTACCGCAACGTTTCCGGATCGACATTCGACTTTCTTCGTTCAATCCGGAGATGAGGATCTTTCATTGCGTTGAGCTTTCAAAAGTACGGGGTTGTCGA
The DNA here is from genome assembly GCA_002702685.1 of Planctomyces sp. Lineage (GTDB taxonomy): Bacteria > Planctomycetota > Planctomycetia > Planctomycetales > Planctomycetaceae > Polystyrenella. Next base: position 13,712 of record PABD01000108.1, on the reverse strand, counting down.
GTCGGCTACCCTCGTGGTGAATAGCCATCGCAGGAAATTTTCTTCCGGAGTAACCTCGTTGCATTGGCGGACAATTCGCGAGATGAGCGTCGGCGGGAAGGACCCTTGAGGTTGAACAAGCCTTCCGTCTCCTCCCCTACTCGGCTTTTGTTTGCGATTCCAGTAATTCCACCCTGCGGCGGGAATTGTGCTCCATATCGATGAGCAGGTATCCGACTTCAATCAGGGCGCGGAGGAAGGCGTAGCTGAAGAGAATGCTGACCAGTGCCAGTCCCGAATACAGCATTAACAGGAAACAGCTGGGATTGGAAACCCTTCGACCGGACATCGACATGGGGATAAACAGGCTCAATATCCCCCAGCCGATCAAAGAGAGGATCAGCAGGACGGTTGAAATTGACCGCAGCATGCCGAGAAAAAACTTCAGGGACTTGTATCGCGAGGGCTCGATATCGGAATCGGCATCGGCCGCTGAGGGGGAATCATTCATACCGATTCTTTCTGAAGAGGTGGTCCGCCAATGTACAAATTCTGTCCATCCAGAATACCCCCCGCAGTTTTTTTATCACAGGACAGCGGCAAATTTCTGGCAGAAAACCTGCAAGATGGCCGCTTGATCTTTCCCGGCTCCTCTCTACACTTAAAACTGCTCACTCGACCAATCCTGCCCGATTCTCACTGTCTCACGACGGACTCCCTTTGAAAGAAAACAGGGAGTTTTCTCCGTCAGTCACCCGCACGAGTCCAAGCCTGTACGAACTGACAAGTCCCTAAATCCGACCGATTTCTGCGGTTGCGCAGTGTCGATGATGCCGCCTCAATCCCGCTGCCGCGGCGAAAGGCCTGTTGCGGGAAAGCAACGGACCGTTAGAGCTGCTGCGACAGGACGCGGAGGAAAGCGAAAACCGGGGATTTGGGTGTCGACAGCGGCGAATCGTTCTGGGAAAATGGAAGAATGAGAATGGTGGGATAAATTCGACGATTACGAAAGATCCGTCATTTTCATTCCGGCGAGCGTAGTACCCTTATGGGGAGTTTGCGAATGCCGACCTCACCCGCCTGAAAACGCCTTCCTGAATTCCTGACCTCGCCTGTCTCGGCGAATCGGTTCTCAATAACTACCAATCCTGGTCTATACCGCGTGTCGGCTGCAGGACGTCAAGCCGGTCTTCGCGATCATCTATCTCGACTGTCCCCCCCTAGCGAGAAAATCCAAATGCGAATGAGAGTACCTATGATCTCAACCCGACGAATTCTCTTTTCGCTGTTGCTGACCGCCGTCAGCCTGAGCGGAACTCTCTCGACAGTTCGCGCTGCCGAAGAAAAATCGAAGTTTGAGACATTGACCACGGCCAAGGGAATGAAACATGTCTCGGGGATGTGGGATATCTACTACAACGAAGAAAAGATGCTGGTGCATCTGAAATCGTCTCACCTCGACAAAGACTACCTCTTCCTGACCTCAATCGCCCGGGGGATCAGTGAAGGGGCTGTTCTCGGGGGAATGAGCTGGGGCTTCGGTGACGATGTCCTCTGGCGTTTCAAGAAAGTCGGCGAGAAGATCCATGTGCTTCGCCGCAATGTGCGCTTCAAGGCGGATCCCAAAACGCCCGAGGCCGAAGCGGTAAAGCTCGCTTACAGTGACAGTGTGCTCTACGCCCTCCCCATCCTGACAACGGAAAAGGGAGGCGACCTCGTGGATATGTCGAGCATCTTCATGAGTGACGATCAGGGGATCGGTCGCTCGCTCGGTGCCGGCTTCCGGTTTGCGTCGGATCGATCTACCTGGTCGAGCGTGAAAACATTCCCGCACAACGTCGAACTGCAGGTCGCCGCCGTCTACTCCGGCATGGGACAGGAATTCGATACGGTTCCCGATGCCCGGGGCGTGCAGATCAATGTGCATTACAGCATCAGCGAACTGCCGGATTCTTCTTACAAACCCCGTCTGGCAGACGACCGCGTCGGTTACTTCCTGACCGTGCACAAAAACTTCTCAAAGAACCCCGATGAACGGCACTTCGTCCGTTACATCAACCGCTGGAACCTGCAGAAAGAGGCCCCCAGCGCGAAGATGTCACTGCCCAAAGAACCGATCATCTTCTACATGGAGAAAACGGTCCCCAAGCATCTGCGTCCAATCGTGCAGGCTGGTATCCTCGAATGGAATAAAGCCTTCGAAGCAATCGGCTTCGACAGCGCGATTCAGGTTCGCCAGCAGGGTGAGGACGAGGACTGGGATCCGGAAGATGTGCGCTACAACACCTTCCGCTGGATCACCGCCGAAGCCGGTTTCGCGATGGGGCCATCGCGCGTGAATCCGCTGACCGGTGAAATTCTCGACGCCGACATCATTTTCGACGCCAGTTTCCTCCGGTACTGGCAGATGCGTTACGAACTCTTCTCTCCGGAAACCGCCCGTGAACTGATGGGCCGGAATCTCCCTCCGAGCGTGGTCAACAACTGGAATGCCCGTAAGGAAAGCATTGTTCCGGACTCCGTCGCTGTGAAACTCGATCCGTTGCATCAGTACCAGGAAGCCTTGTCGAGCCACTCGCACGAAATGGGGCATCACTCCTGTTATTACTGCAATGGGATGCAGCAGCAGATGGGATTTGCCGCAGCCGTTCTGATGGCTGAAGGTGATAAAGAGGGTGAGGAAAAAGGAGAGCTCCCTGAGGAGTTCCTCGAACAGGCTCTCAAGGAAGTCGTGATGCACGAAGTCGGGCATACGCTCGGACTGCGCCACAACTTTAAAGCGAGTAGCTGGAAGTCGCTCGATGACATCAGCGACAAAGGGAAAGGCGAAGCCGAAGGAATCGTCGCATCGGTGATGGACTACGCTCCGGCGAACATCTCGCCCGACCCTGAGAAACAGGGGCTCTACTACACCACTACGATCGGCCCTTATGACAAATGGGCGATCGAGTACGGTTACAAAGAAGAGGCGGACGAAAAAGAACTCAACAAAATCGCGGCTCGCGGTTCTGAAGAAGGACTGCAGTACGCGACGGATGAGGACACGACTTATTACAACTCCGATCCGCTGACCAACCGGTTCGACCTTGGTCAGGAACCGATGAGCTATGTCTCCCGCCAGATGAAACTGACGAGTGACCTCATTCCCAAAGTCGTCGACCGGGCTTCCAAAGAGGGCCAGAACTACGAACGCGTACGCACGGCCTTCAACCTGCTCTTCAGTGAATACTGGCGATCAGCGGTCTTCGCTGCCCGGTATATCGGCGGTGTCTACGTACATCGCGATCACAAAGGGGACAGCGAACGCCCGCCGTTCAAAGTCGTCGAAGCGGAGAAACAGCGAGAAGCAATGAAACTGCTGCAGGAATCTGTCTTCAGTTCACCGAGCTACGATTCAAAAACGTTGAACTACCTGGGGCCGAGTCGTTGGAGCCACTGGGGAGTGAACAACCTCAACCGGTTGGATTACCCGATCCACGAGCAGGTCCAGGTGATGCAGAAACAGATCCTGATGCACCTGTTCGGTGGTCTGACTCTTTCACGTCTGTATGAGAACGAGAAGAAAGTCGCGGCCGAAGATGCGATCTATTCGCTGGCGGAGCATCTCCAGTTACTGGTAGATGGTATCTTCGCAGAATGGAAAGCGGGAGATGCCGAGGGTGAATACAACATTCGCTCTCCGTATATCGACAGCTTCCGCCGGAACGTACAGCGTCAGTCGTTGAAGGAACTCATCTACCTCGTCAATGGTGGTATCGAGTCCCCGGACGACTCGATGTCCGATTTCATGGAACGTCTTTCGTTCGCCGATGAAATCCCGGAAGAGGCCCGTACGCTCGCACGCCTGCACCTGCAGACGCTCAACGAGAACATCGCCGCCACCCTGAAGAACGAGAAGCTGAAGCTGGACGACTACAGTCGAGCCCACCTCCTCGATTCGCAGCGACGAATCGAACAGGTCCTGAATTCGACCTTCACGATTCCCTCGGTGAATTAACGGTCGCCGATTCCATTCGAAGAATTTCAAAGACGCCTCCCGCTCATCACGGGAGGCGTTTTTCGTTTGTAACGATTCCAACAATCGGGGAAACGAGTCGGGCGTTGAATGCACCTTCCTCTCGCTGCGGAAGGATGATTCAGGCGATCGAGATTGGGGAGGTTGTCGCCAGTAGTCGATAAATGAGAAGTACGATGCCTTTTTTGATCTGGTGATTTCCATGCTGTCTCCCCGCACTCTCAATCTCTTGCGAACGATCAGTCTGGGTGTGCTTTGCGCGCTCAGCTTGTCGATGTTTGCGGGATGCCAGTCGCAGGAGCCGGACTACATTGAGGTCAAACGCGTACATGAGCAGTTGACCGCGAACGAAGTGAAGAGTTATCTCCGCATTATCTACTCGCTCCCCTCCAAAAAGGTTCCAGCCTTCCCGGCCGCCTATGCCCCTCCCGCAGACTGGGAACGCTCGCGTACACTCAGCGTCCATGACCTCGTGCTCGAAGAAGAAAAGCTGATCGAGAATTTATGGAATGAGGAAGTTCTTGTCAGGCAATTGTCGCGCAACAAACCGCTGCTGAAGCGGCTCAAGCGGGAGCGGATGACGCCGCAACAGTTTATTGGTTTCACCCGCGCCATCGGCATGGCCATGAGTCGGGCCAGCCTGCGTGAGAACCAGGACCTGCAGAAAATCCTGGAAGAGGGGGAACGGGTAATTCAACGACTCAAAGACGATCATCGTTCGTTTTCCGTCTTGAGCGAAGACAACGAAGAGGATATGCATATTGTTCTTCAGAACGCGATGTGGATCACGCGCGCGGATCGTGTTGCCCGCTTGATGAAAGTGCCGCCGGAAAACGTGGACCTCGTGAAGAAGTATTCCAGGCAATTAAACGAAGTGTTCCCGGACGATTTCAAACGGAATCCACTCGACGAGGTACAGGACCTGCTGGTCGAGTTCGGGCTCCCCTTTGAAGAGACCGAACTCGTGGGGCTGGATGTCGACCTCTCCTGGGAGAAGAGCGAAGCCCGTATCGGCCACGACGAACCGAATGATTCCTCTTACTCTCGCGACCTGCAGAAGAACGTGAAACACGTTCAGGAAGTGCTCGGGACGCAGTAAGCTAAAGGAAATTATTCGGTCAACTTGAAGCAGAGAAACTCGTCTTCGTTACGAATGATGAGATGGCCTCGGGAGAGCGCGGGCAATGCGCGAGTCGTTCCACGAGTCAACTCGGCTTTGCTCAATTCTTGATAGCTGCTGGTGTCAGCAGCCAGCAGTCTCAAAGTGCCGCTGGTGTTCATGTGCAGCAACCGGTCATCGACACGGATCAACGTCGCATAGCCCAGATAATATTCTTCCCAATTGGTAGATCTCGTCGTGGGATTGATGCAACAGAGAATGGGATTGCCGCCATCCTGACGTCCATTGACGGCAAACAGAGAATCTTTGTAGGCGATACTGGTCGTATATTGACTCGCCAGGATCTCGTCGTCTTCCCACACAATTTCGAGGCCGTCCGGTGAAATCGTGCCCCAGACGGAGCCAATTCCATAACTGGCGGTCAGAAAGAAATGGTTCCCCATCAGGACGGGGTTCGCGGCATTGACGGTTGGGCCCCGCTGACCGAAGGGAATGCTGTCGATTACCGCACCACTTTTTGCGTCCAACAGGTAGGTCGACAGCCGCTCGATTGCGAGTATATATTTTTTCCCCTTTGCTTCGTACAGCATCGGAGACGCGTAGCTCGCGTGCTCGGAAGTAGCCTGCCAGACGACGTCTCCCGATTCACGTTCAAACGCCACCATGCCCGCCTCGGTGCGGAAACCGCCGACGTTCGCTATCAACAGGTCGTCCACGACGAGGGGCGTCGAGCCCGGTCCGAAGTAACCTTCCTGAGCCCGGAATTCCGACACGACATTCTTCTTCCACAGCAGATCACCTGTCTGCAGGTTGATCGCCGCGAGGAAGCCCGACGTACCGAAGACATACACCCGGTCACCATGAATGACAGGCACGGCGAGGGGGCCATCGGACGTGCCGACGACGGGACGAAAGTTCGTGGGAAAACGAACGGTCCAGCGGGTCTCGCCGGAATCGAACGCACAGCATTCGACAAGTTCTTCATCACCCTGCCGATGGAAGAGGATGACATCGTCTCCCTGAATCGCCGCGCCGGATGATCCGCTGCCTGCGGAGTGCGACCAGACCTGACGGGGGCCACCGGCGGGAAACTCGGCGGGGAGAGATTCGTCGACCGCGATACCGTCCCGGTTAGGCCCGAGTATCTGCGGCCAGTCGCCCGCTTCACAATACGTAGCGAGCAGGATCAGACAGAGGATCGGAAGCGAGGTGAAACGGCTTTTCATCGTGGCAGCGGCCTTCTGGCGGAGTAACGGGAGTTGATTTGCTGAATCGATCTTCGGGCTTCCGCCGAAGATTTGCAACCACGGAAGCGGGTACGAGGGCTCTGTGCACTGGGATGGCCTTGGAGTCGAGTGTAGACTTAAGGATCGCCTTATCTGTTTTGCATGGCGAATTGCCTATTGGTATTGTTGACAATATAAAAAGTCGGCGGGTACTCTTTCGTTTTATCCTGTCGCCTGTTTCGGAAACATTATGAAAATCGAACGCATTGAAACCCTCGTTTGCCACGCGCGAATGCGGAACTGGATCTTCGTGAAAGTGGTGACCGACCAACCGGGCCTGATCGGTTGGGGGGAAGCGACGCTGGAGTGGCATACGCGCAGTGTCGTCGGCGCCATCGAGGACTTGTCGCAGCTCCTGATCGGCGAAGATCCGACCCGCATTGAATATCTGTGGCAGATGATGTGGCGGCAACACTTCTGGCATGGTAACGGCATCGTCCGGGCGACCGCAATTGCCGGAATCGACCTCGCATTGTGGGACATTCTCGGCAAATTCGCCAACCTCCCCTGTCATAAATTGTGGGGTGGTCCGGTGCGGGATTACATCCGTCTGTACTGCCACCTCGGGGGCGGAAAGATGGAAGACTTTTACAACACACCGATCGAAGAAGCCGCCCGTTTCGGGGAACTCGCGCAGGCCGCGGTCGAGAACGGGTACACCGCCTTTAAATCGATGGCCGTTCCCGCTACGGCTCCGATCGAAGGGACCAAACCGATTCGGGCCGCGGAGGCGTGTGTGGCCGCGATGAAAGAAGCGGTGAGCGCCGACATCGATATTATGGTCGACTGCCACGCGAGACCCAGTCCTGCGATGGGAATGCAGTTCGCCAAAGTGCTGGAACCGTACGATCTTTATTTCCTGGAAGAACCGTGCTGGCCGGAACAGGTCGATAGCCTTGCGGCCATTAATGCCGCCGTGCGTACGCCGATTGCAACGGGCGAACGGTTGAATCACCTGGCTGCATTCAAAGAGCTATTCGACAAGCGAGGCTGCGAAATCTGTCAGCTCGACATCACCCATTGCGGGGGGCTTTCCGAAGCGCGTCGCATCGCCGCCCTCGCGGAATCCCATCGGATTGCGCTCGCGCCGCACAATCCGCAGGGACCGATCAGTACTTCGGCGTCCATCGAGTTTGGGTTCTCGCAGCCGAGTTACATCATTTGTGAAACGGTCAGTAACGATGTCCCGTGGCGATTTGATGTCGTCACCGAAGGTTATGTCACCGATGAATCGAATCGGACGGTGCGCCCATCGAACAAACCTGGTTTGGGTGTGGAGGTCAACGAAGAGGAAGTGAAGAAACATCCCTTCGAACAGGAACTTCCTCAGCGGCAATACTACGCCGATGGCAGCATTGGAGACTGGTAGGATGTCTGATCTGTACCCGCCCCCCATCTCCGCTGAACGGAACCGCGGCACAGCCGGGTTTGCGGCTCTCTTTGGTTTCGCGCGTGTCGAGATTACGCCTCCGGTCGGGATTTACATGCGTAACTGGGGAGCCGCGGATTTCGATACGGCAGAATCGGTCCATCGTCCACTGTATATGACCGCCTTGTCGATTTATCCCTTGGATCGAGCTTCGAAAGAGTCTCCGTATCTACTCGTCAGCGCTGACCTCGGCTGGTGGAAGTCGGCTCGCATTTTTGAAGAGATGCAGGCCCGCGTGCTGGCCGATGTCAATCTGCCCCGCGAAGCGTTCTGGTTTTCACTTGCGCACACACATGCCGCCGCGCCGCTGCAACCTGCCAATCACGAGTTGCCGGGTGGTGAATTGCTCGGTGATTATCTGCAGCTGGTCGAGAAGAAAACATCGGAGGTCATCCGCAAAGCGTTCAATGCGATGGAACCGGGTGTGCTGGATTGGCACTACGGTAAATGCGCATTGGCGAAGAACCGTGATCTCCCCGACCCCGATCGATCCGAGACAGCCATCAGCTGTGGATTTCATCCTGAGGGGCTCGCTGATGATACCTTGCTTGTCGGTCGTGTCACCTCCGATGAAGGAGTCTTGCTCGGAACGCTCATCAACTATGCCTGTCATCCAACGACATTGGCGTGGCAGAACCGGGCGATCTCGCCGGATTATGTCGGCGCAATGCAGGAACTGGTGGAAGCGGAGACTGGGGCGTTATCGCTGTTTTTACAGGGAGCTTCCGGTGAGCTGGCACCGCGCGAACAGTACACCGGCGACCTTGACGTTGTTGATCGGCATGGGCGTCAGCTCGGACATGCCGTCCTGGCGACCCTCGCCGATATGCATCCCGCTTCGAGCCGGTACGTGTATGATGGCGTGAAGGAATCCGGCGCGCCGCTGGCCGTCCACAAGTACCAACAGCTCCCTCCGCGGACGGATCAGCAGGCGATATTGGATGCCGTGCCGCTTGTACTGAAAGAGTGGCCCACTGCGGACGAATTGAAGCAGCAAGCGGACAATTCGGCGGATCGTTTTCAACAGGAGCGGCTGTATCGTCAGCGGGAGATCCGCACCTACGTCGGAGATGATCGTGAATGGCCGCTGCCGCTCTGGTGCTGGCAACTCGGGGATGCGATACTCATCGGTACGATGGCCGAAGCATACTCCGTCCTGCAACGTACATTGCGCGAACGATACCCCGATATTCCGATCGTCTGCGTCAATCTGCTGAATGGCTCGATAGGATATCTGGCACCGGCTCCGTTATACGATCGCGAAATCTATCAGGTCTGGCAGTCCCCCTTCGCCAAAGGGTCGCTCGAACGGTTGATCGACGGGGCGGTTCAGCTGGTGGACTCCATTCTATCGGAACGAAAAGCGGCTCCCGCTCAATGAGTCTCGCCTTAAGGAAGGAAGAGAGTAATGACCACCGACGACGCGTCCAAACGAATGGAACTGCGGGATGTGCTGCCGATCCTGCACACGCCGTTTACTGACAAGGACGAAATTGATCGCGACAGCCTGCAACGGGAGATCGACTTCTGTTTTGAAACGGGCGCCCGGGGGGTCTGTTCGGCGATGGTCTCTGAGATACTCCGACTGACTCCGCGCGAACGCGAGGAACTGACGATCATGATGGTGGTGGCCGCGCAAGGACGTGGCCCCGTTATCGCCAGTGTGAGTGCGGAGTCTACCAAGGAGGCATTGTATTACGGCGCCGTGGCGGCCAGAGCGGGATGCACCGCGATCATGGCGATTCCGCCGATCAACAATGCGATGCCGGAGGCCGCGCTGTGGGAGTATTACACCGCCCTCGCGGATCAGATCGACCTCCCGCTGTTTGTCCAGGATGCCTCGTCTTATGTGGGTCAGGAGATCCCGATGAGCTTTTATGTCCGCCTGCTGGACCAGTACGGTCCGGACAAGATCCTGTTCAAACCGGAGGCGGCGCCATTGGGACCGAAGTTGAGCCGGTTTCATGAGTTGACGGGAGGACGCGCGAAAGTCTTCGATGGATCGGGTGGTCTGTTGATGATCGACTGCTGGCGGCGAGGTCTGACGGGCACGATGCCCGGTTGTGACATGCTCGCAGGGATTGTCGCACTATGGAACGCGCTCCTGGCAGGAAATGAAGAGCGGGCGTATCAGCTGTACTTCCCGATTTGTGCGCTCGCGACTTTGCAGATGCAGGCGGGGCTGGATGGTTTCCTGGCAATTGAAAAGTACCTGCTGCACAAACAGGGAATCTTCGCCACGACAAATCGCCGTAAACCCTATTCCTGGGAACTCGATGACCCGACGCGCGCGGAAGTCGATCGTCTGTGGGGCCAGCTGGAGACCGCGATCGGTGAGGCGTGGAAAGGGACCGGAATCTAATCCTGTTCCCATTCACTGTTATCGAAATCGGGGAGATCGAGGCCGAAGTCGATATCGAGTTCGGGGGGATCAAAATCGAAGTCCATCGCCGGAGGCTCTGGAACGATGTCGTCGATCAAGCCGCGCTGTTTGAGAATGTCGGCGATGTTCGCGATATCATCGTTCGCCAGCATTTTGAATTCTTCGAGGAGCAACGGCGCGGGAACCGTCGGCGTCGCGGGTTCCGAAAACTGCAGCGAGCGGATCTGGAAATTCGCCCAGACAATGTTGTAGACAAAGCAGGGTTCGCCCGAGAGCAGGTGCGCACCGGGCTGACTGTCCCAATACCGTTGTCGCGGGCTGCCAGCCTGACCACTGTAGAGCTTCTGCTTGCAGTGCGGACAAACGCGGCCGTACGGGCTTGCTTGCGTTTCGGGTAGCTGATGAATCAGACACCAGGATGTGTTGTCGGATTGTGTGTTGCTCATGCCTCCATGCTAACTGAGCGCGCGAAGCAAATTCCAGCATCGTTTTCCAATCGCTCGCTGATTTTTTCGACTCACGACGAACTGCCAGCGCTGTTTAACAGAACAGCCAGATCGTCCTGAAAACAGCACTCCGCGGCGCCTCTTCTGACTTAAAACAGCCTGCCTTAAATGACAATCGAACACATGTATTATTATTGATAGAACTGTTGTGATCGGAACCTCCCCCATTACAATGAACGGACGCTTAGAGGTCGCGGAGTACGGAAGAGACGACACACCACAGAAACGACATCATGAGAACGAAGTTCTCTCCAGCAGGGAGACGATTATGGATCGCGATTCGCGGCCGGGATACAAAGTCGCCGGAATCGACCGGCGGAATTTTCTGAAAGGGACGGGGGCCGTTGTCGCCGCTTCGACCTTAGGGACAGCCGGTGGCAAGGTCGTCGCGCAGAATGAACCCAAGGTCTTTACGAAGAATCTCGTTTCGAGCGATCCCGGGAAAATCGTGCTGCGGGTCAATGGCGATGAACACGAACTGACGCTCGAACCCCGGGTGACATTGCTGGAAGCGTTGCGGATCGATCTTGGTCTCACCGGGACGAAAGAAGTTGAGGAGACGACGGCGGCTGGCGCAGACACCGTGCTGATTAACGGGAAGCCAGTCCTCGCGAACAGTCGACTCGCGATCGAATGTGAGGGGATGGAGATCACGACGATTGAGGGAATCGCTGCTGACGATTCGATCGTCGTCGGCCTCATGCAGCACGACGCTGTCCTCTGTGGGTATTGCACTCCCGGCTTTGTCATGGCGCTCAAGGGACTCTTTAACGTGAATCCAACACCTGGCCCGGCGGAAATCGACTCGGCTCTCGGTGGCAACCTGTGTCGATGTGGTGCCTACGCGAACGTCAGAGCGAGCGCGATTGAACTCGCGCGTCGAGGGGGTGAGAACTGATGTCTGCGGGAAGCGAGAGTCGCGTCCGTACGACGGCGCGGGCGAAAGCCACAGGGGAGGCGAAATTCACCGCCGACATCATGCAACCGGACACCCTGCATGTCCGCGCATTGACCTCGGTCCACGCCCACGCGCGGATCAAACTATTGGAGATTGACGCGGCGAAAGAAGTGCCTGGTGTCGAGCAGGTTCTTCCCTTGAAAAAAGTCGGAGACGAAGTGCTTTATGACGGAGACTTGATCGTATTAATCTCGGCCAGCCGACCGGAGGTGGCGCAGGATGGAATCCGTGCAATTAAGATCGAGTACGAACCCCTCCCCTTCTTCGTCGACGAAAGCGACCTCGACGCCGCGATTAAGGCCGACGCCACCGTGGGCCCGAAAGGAGCCGCCAATGGTGATAGCGCTGCCATCATTAGCTCCGCCGCGGTCGTTCCTGAAGGCTACTACGGCCTGCCGACGATCAGTCACGTCTGTCTCGAACCGCATGGTGCACATTGCGAGAGGATGGCAGATGCCCATTGGAAAGCCTTTTGCTCGTCCGAGAACGTGGTGGAAACCGAGAGGGCGATGTCGGAAAACATCGGCGAAGATGAGAAGAATCTCATTGTGCAGAGCGAATATGTCGGCGGTGGCTACGGTTCCAAATTGTCGGCGGGACCGTGGGAACTTGCGGTGGCTGAACTTGCCAAGAGTGCCCCGGGCAATCGTCCTGTCCGATACATTGTGGATCGAGCGACAGAAATGAAAGCGGCGGGTTTAAGAACATCTGCCTTTGCGAAGGTACGGGTTGCCGCCGATGCGGGAGGTCGTTTAACGGCGTTTGAGGCTGACCTCTGGGGTTCCAGTGGAAACGAAGGAGAAACGATCCCGCCCGATGCCCTTCCCTACGGATTCAAAGTTGCGGCACGTTCGATCAAAGCGACGGGCATCAAAGTAAATGGTGGAACGGCACGACCCTTTCGTGGCAGTCATCATCCCCACGCCTGCTTGATCACGCAGGCGGCCTTCGATGATCTCGCCGCAATAATGAAAATGGATCCCTTAAATTTCTTCCAGAAGAACATCGACGGTACGTGGTACCCGGAACTATACACCGAACAATTGCGGATTGCCGCGGAACTGATCGGATGGAAAGAGAACTGGAAACCAAGAGAGGACAATAAAGGCCAGGGGACTCTGCGCCGTGGCCTCGGCCTCGCATTGCACCAATGGAGCGGACGGCCAGTCGCTGCGGAGCTGGGTTTGCGAATCAAGCCTGATGGCACCGTGGAGACCTTCACCAGTCTCTCCGATACCGGGACTGGCGTTCCGACTTCAATTGCGCTCGTTGTCGCTGAGATGCTGGGACTTTCTGTCGACAAAGTCAAAGTGAATTCTGGATGGAGTGACTATCCACAAGCGGATATCTCCGCGACGACAGACGTAATCGCCACGGTGACTAAAGCGGGCCGCGCCGCGGCGGAAAAATCCCTTGCGAAGATCTTCGAACTGGTCGCAAAGAAATACGAAGTGGACGCGAGGTCGCTGACGGCCTCCGCAGGACAGATTGGAACGAGAAGTAAGCCGGTTTGTTCCTGGGAAGAAGCGACTGCGCTCATTGGAGAGACTGTGCTGGAGGTAGTGGGAGCCGCCCCGGAGGGAGAGGAACTGATATCCCCGAATATCGGCGGTGTGCAGATGGCGGAGGTGACGGTCGATATCGAGACCGGGCTGGTCAAGATTAACCGAATTGTCGCAGTGCAGGATGGCGGTCGGATTCTGGATCGCACCCTGGCCGAGACAGACGTCAAAAGCGGTGTGATCATGGGAATATCCAACGCACTCTTTGAAGAGCGGATACTCGACAACAAAACCGGCCGGTATATCAACGCTGATTTCTTTAACTACAGGATGGCCCGCTCCGGAGACATTGGTGAGATCACCGTGGAACTGTTCGAATCGGAGGAAACCAAGGCTCGAGGTGTCCTCGGATTCGTAGACCCACCGATCATTTCCACTGCTACGGCAATCTCCAATGCGGTCGCCAATGCGATTGGTGTGCGCGTGCCGACTCTGCCGCTGACACCTGATCGCGTGTTGGATGCCCTGGAAGGA
>PABD01000107.1 GCA_002702685.1 Planctomyces sp. | reverse complement strand
TTTCATTCATCGGCTTCGTCTGGCCAGTTAATGCATGAATCTCCGCAGACAGCTTGAGGCATAAGGCGGGGTCACGATTCAGCGTGTAGTTTTCCACATTCCGGGCGCGCCGGGTCTCGATCTCGTTGAGTATCTCCTGCAGCGGATCAATCTCCGTTTCCGGATTATTGTCCGTCGGCGTGGTGGTGCCTTCCGATTCCGGTTGTCCGGTTTCCGGGTTCATGGCAAGGGACGCATTCGGCTGCGAAAGTGGGTCGGTCTTTGGGACACGGGAGAGCCACCAGATCACGCCACCGCCCAGCGCCACGACCAGCAGCGTGGCGATGCTGACGACCATTACGGGATGTGCCTGCTTGCCTTCGTCGACCGTCTTACGCTGGTCGCCACCGACCTTGGGAGCGACGAATACGGGACAGATGCAATCCTTGTTGCGGCAGCGCACATCACGACCGGCTTTACTGTGCGGTGCGAATCCGGATGTCTCGCACATCGGGCATGTGACGCGGTAGGTGCATCCTCGTTGTGGTTTCGGACGCAGTTGAAACGCGTTATGGATTTTGGACGTATCGAAATTGAAAATTTCTTCATCGCTGCCGGGAGCAGCGGCGCCACCGAACTGCTTCAGGAAGCCTGGCTGCGACGCACCGGTGCCGACTTTCTCTGGCGTCGCTTTCCGTTGCTGCGCCAGGGACGGATCCGATTTGGCTGCCGATTTGGGCGGGGTCTTCGCGTCACTACGCGGTGTCAGCCCCCGTTTTTTGGCCGGAGCGGCCGGTTTGGCCTTCGCGGGCGCATCCCCCGACATGGACGCGCCGCAGAACGGGCACTCTGTGGCATCTTCATCCAATACGGATTGTTTGCATTCAGGACAAAATCGAAGATCCATAAGTGATCAGGTTCCTCAGGAAGTCATGAACTCAGACGGACGACGTGAAAGTTGACGAGCGTCGATTACGGCAGTCGGGCCCATTAGAAACCGCCGGAAACGTGCTTTTGGGGACAAACTCTCACTCGCACCCACTGTAACGGATCTCGGGGAGCCTGACCAGAACTTCCCGGGCCGTAAAACAGGGGGCAATGTTAATATACGTAATCCTGCCGGTGCTACTGTGGATTTCCCGAACTCCCCTCGCGGCTTTTTCCCGAAATGGAGGGAAAAACACGTGATACTCGGGCGTTCAGCGCAATCACAGGGCGTACAGCAGGCGCAGTCGCTTTTTTCGTTATCATCGGTTCGATAGAGAGTGGTGTGTGCTCAAACTTCGAAAATCGACCGGACAAGTCGAATTCGACGGCGAAAGACTCACAGATGCGCCGGCAATCAGGAAAAATGCAGTTCGGAACAGTACGGAAGTGAACCAGACGGGATAGGGACGGGAGATAAAATTACGGTCCGTCCGAAAACGAGAAGACTGACGGACGTCAGTGCAGGGAAATGGCATAAAATCAGAAATGATAAGTCGAAAGGGCGTTGGAGGAAAAAATGGCCTCCAACGCCCTCTATTATAAGCAGCTGTCGAATAGTCGCCTAGTCCCTGCGGTTTAATTAGCACTGGGTTGAATGCTTAAAGGAGTTCGGCGACTCGCGTCACCCATACAAGTGATACAAGCGACAGGATTCGCGCCCGCGGATTCGCTCTTAGAGAGGCGATCGCGACAGGCGATCAAAAGAGATCAGTCGCCCATTCCCTTTTTCATGAACGCGAGTCCGCGGGTAGCGAGGTACTCTTCGCTCGGGAACATCCGCCGCCAGATACGGGTCGCCGCTGCCAGGTCGGGTAAGGCGAGGCCAAAAGCTTCGATCGTCATCCAACCATCGTAGCCTGTCTCCTTGAGTGCCTGAAACGTCGTGTCCCAGTGGACATGACCTTCACCCGGCGTCGAGCGATCATTCTCCGAGATATGCACATGCACGGTCTGTTTCGCGCAGGCTTTGATTGCCTCGGCGATGTCCTTCTCTTCGATGTTCGCGTGGAAGGTGTCGTACATCATCTTCAGGTTCGGATGATTAACTTCATCGATGAAGCGGGCGCAGTCCACGGAGGTGTTCAGGAAATAACATTCGAACCGGTTCAGGTACTCGACCGTCAACGTGATGTTATGCTGTTGTGCGTAATCGGCTGCCCGGGCGAGAACATCCTGCGCCCGGTTCCATTCGTCTTCTGTCCGTCCCGCTCCGGAATACTCGCCAAGTGCCGAGTGAATCGGACCGCAGATATGAGTCGCTCCACCTGCGGCCGCCATGTCGATAACCTTCTTCAGGTACTCGACCGCCCGTTCCCGGTTTGCGGCATCGGGAGAGATCGGGTTGGCGTCGGCGTTACAGACCGTCACCGCGGTACGGCCGAGTCCGAGTGAATCGAGTCGGTCACCCAGCCGTTTGAAGTTCGCTTCGTCGGTATTGAAGATCGGGAATTCAATCCCATCGTATCCCCACCCCTTGATCTGTTCGAGCAAACCGTCGTGTTCCTCGGTCACGTCCGCGGTCCACAGCAGCATATTCAGGCCGTACTTCATGGGTCTATCCTCGGGTCTGTTTTCAATTCGGATGGAGAGAGTATTGAGATCTTATGGTGGTGCACCGCGTGAAGAGCGAAGGCCGTGATTGAGACTGGGATTGAGACTTCAATTCAGCACGAATCGGTCTTCAGGCAGAAGGCCTCGCCAATTCCGTTCCACCAGTTGACGCATCTCGATCAACAGGTCGGTGGTCTCAGCAGGTAATGGTGCCAGTTTGACTCTTCTCATCACCTGATTC
This sequence comes from Planctomyces sp., assembly GCA_002702685.1. Classification (GTDB taxonomy): domain Bacteria; phylum Planctomycetota; class Planctomycetia; order Planctomycetales; family Planctomycetaceae; genus Polystyrenella. The sequence goes on along the minus strand of PABD01000107.1, from coordinate 6,312 downwards.
AAGCGATACAGCATTTTCACCGGATCGAGATAGTCTTCCAGAAATCGTTCGGATGAAAAACGGGGTATCAAGGGCGCGAGTTGATCGGTAGTGGCGGTCCCCATCAGGTTGACGACGTCCTCGACCTTTTCGGGCTGAATCTCATTCAGTGCATCATAGTACCGTTTAATGCGATCGGGATAACGGTCGATCAATACGGCGTCGAGTAACATTTCGGTGACGATATGACCCAGGAAACCGGGGTAAAAGCGGTCTGAGGGAAGTTGCAGTTCCCGGAACATGATGCTGAGTTTGCCCGAGAGATCGTAAAAGGTGACCGTTTGATGGAACCAGTCGTCATCCTGCAGATGTTGTAATACCCCCTGAGCGACCTGATCGACCACGGAGCCCGAGCCGTCGACATGAGGCTCCACACGGCGGGACCGCATACGGACTTTCCGGGAGGCAACGGACAACCAGTCGGGAAGAGCCGTTCCCGCGAGAAAGTACGGTTGGTCGAGAAACCGGATTCCGTGAGCGAAAAAGTTCATGAAAGAGCGGTCGATGTTCTGATACTGGGGACGCGGGCGAAAACTTGCTGGTCTCGAGAGTCTTCCCCGGACCGAACTGGCTACCGGGAGCGCCCGCGTGATATAAAACCAATGGAGCAAAAAGTATACTCGCCTCCCCACGAACCTGCCACCTGCAGGCTGGTCTCGACCAGAAGAGGGAGTAACCCATCTCTGGCCCGTTGCAGCGTACGATCTCCCACCGGCAAATCGTTTTCTCCCCGGAGAGCGAATACGAACGAAAACAAACATGAGCGACGATCAACTCGACTTAATCATTCTCGCGCGCGACCAGAGCAAGCTGGTTCAGGAAGCCTGGCAGGAGATCCACAGTTTTCTGGGGACCCGCACGCGGACCCGACTTGTCGCGGCCGCGGTGACCGAGGATCTCGAATTCGATCATCACGAGGCCGACATCGTTATCGTGCTGGGGGGAGACGGCGCCATCCTGCGGGCCTGTCGCCAGCTCGGTTCCCGGCAGCTTCCCCTGCTCGGCGTCAATCTGGGGCGACTCGGATTTCTGGCCGATATCTCCGCCACCGACCTGTTGCGACGGTACGATGAAATCGAACAACGGCAGTTCACCGTCGTTGATCATCTGATGTTCGAGTGCGAACTCAAGCATGCGGACGGGACCTCGGAAACGTTCCTCGGTCTGAACGAAGTCGTCGTCTCCGCGGCCGGCTCGCTGAGCATGCTCGATATCAACCTGCAGATCGATCACGAGCGGGTGACGACGTACAGCGGCGATGGACTCATTATCTCCACGCCGATCGGTTCGACGGCGCACAGCCTGTCGGCCGGGGGGCCGATCCTGCAACAGGATCTGCATGCCTTTGTCATCACACCGATCTGTCCGCACACGCTGACGATCCGCCCCGTCGTCGACTCCGCGGACCGTTGTTATACAATGCAGATGGACGCGGTCAAAGAGGGAGTGATGCTCAGCATCGACGGCCAGATCCACCGTCCGATTCGGTCAGGGGATAAGGTGCACGTCCGCAAAGCCAACGTCGCCTGCAAACTCGCCCGTCTGGAAGGGCACCACTATTACAGCATCCTCAACCGCAAACTCGGTTGGGCGGGGCAGCCACGGTATCGCAAGAAGTAAGGCGCGCTCGGGTGACCAGGGCGTTATTCGTCAGTGGAACTTTGAACCCGCTCCGCCGTATCCCGGTCGCCGATCCAGCTGGACCATTCCGGCATGAAAAGCTGGGCGGAGATCAGCACATTCAAAACCACCATCAGCCAGAAGACAACCTGAAACGACATTTTCCGGTTCTTGTGACGGATTTGCCATTGCGCGAGCAAGGCTCCCGGCCAGCCGCCCAGCAGAGCGAGTGTCTGTAACGTCTTCTCCGGAGTACGCCATTCGTTGGCCTGAGCGCTCCGTTTGTCCCACCAGTAAACTCCATACGTGACCACGCTCAGCCCGATTACCGACAGGGGCCACAGCCAGTCGATTCCGTAGACCGCGCCGTACGACGCCATCATGGCGAAGTATGCGACAACAATTCCAGTGGCGGCACGCACGCGTGGCTCCCTTTTTCGGATGCGGAGCGAACAGGAAAATCTTAAATAATGATCGGCTGTCTTAATATGTGCAATTGAAAGTGTGGCTCGGAAGCGACATAATCTAGCCGATACGACATCGCGTATACCGCAAATCCCGGCCGAGGGCAATCGGCAACAATCGATAACCTGCAATAAAGATCATCCGATGCATCATGCACTAATCGTCGGTGGAGGTTCCATTGGAGAACGCCACCTCCGTTGTTTTCTCGCTACGGGTCGAGTTACGGCCAGTCTCTGTGACGTGAACGCCAGCCTGCTCGACAGCCTCCAGCAGAAATACAAGATCGAAAAGACGTACACCGACTTCGAAACCGCGCTTGCCGACAAACCGGATCTGGTGGTGATCTGCACCCCGGCGAACTTTCATATCCCGATGGCGCAGGCGTGTGCCGATCGCGGGATACCCGTACTGATTGAAAAGCCGCTCAGCACCAACTTCGATGGTATCGAGAAACTTGCCGCGACAGTCAAGGAAAAGAATCTGCCGTGTGCCGTCGCTTACGTCACCCGCGCCAATCCGATGTTGCAGGATTTCCGCAGGGCTCTGCAGTCGGGCAAGTTCGGCAAGCCGGTTCAACTGGTCTTCACAACCGGCCAGCATTTCCCGTTTTATCGTCCCGCGTACAAAGAGATTTACTACCGCGACCGCGCGATGGGGGGAGGAGCCATTCAGGATGCGTTGACGCACGGTCTCAACTATTGTGAATGGTTGCTCGGGCCGATCACGCGACTGATCGCCGATGCCGCGCATCAGGTGTTGGAGGGGGTCGAGGTAGAAGACACCGTCCATGTGATCGCTCGCCATGGCGACGTGATGGCGAGTTACACGCTCAACCAGTACCAGGCACCTAACGATATGGTGCTGACCGTTGTCTGTACGGAAGGGACATTGCGTTACGAACCCTTCGAATTCCGCTGGTCGTGGCAAACGGACCCCGCCGGCCAATGGACTCACATCGAGTTTTCTAAATTGGAGCGGGACGACGGATTCATTGCACAGGCGAATGCGTTTCTCGATTGCTGTGAAGGCAAAGTGGAGCCGCTTTGCTCGCTCGAAGAAGGATTGCAGACGCTGAAAGCGAATCTCGCGATCCTTAACGCCCTGGATGCGACCAACTGGCAGGAACTCGGTTGATCTGTTCCAATGCAGAGGCAACAGGAATCAATACAGTCTCGCTCCCTGCCGGAGGTCATCTCGATGCAATCCGCTCTCGCCCCTGCACATCGAACAATCACGCTCCTGATCTGCTTCGCGCTATTCTCCCTGGTGAATACCTGTGGGCTCGCGGAAGAAGATTCCGCACGCGATCGTAAAAGCCTTGTGTATAAGGGCTATCCGCCTAATCATTGCTGCGTTGATCAGGCCCTCCGCCTCCTTCCCAACGGAGACATGGGCGTCTTCTTCGTGACGGGCGGAACTTTCGAACCGGATGTCAACAATCACATTCGCCTCTGTCGCTCCCACGATCAGGGCGCGACATGGCAACAGGACGAAGAGGTCCTGCATCTCGAGAACCAGGCTTGCCTGCTGACGGAGGTGATTGTCTACGACGACAAGATCATAATATTTGTCAGCGCGCATGGAGGCCGGTTTGAAAACTGGACGGTGCATACACTCGAGAGCCAGGACAACGGCAAATCCTGGGGAGAGTTGAAACCGTTCGAGCCACTACCACGCAGGACCTTTGTCCGTAACCTGCTTGTCACCTCCTGGGGGGAGTGGATTCTTCCCTTTCAAACCTATGACATCGAAGATCACCCCGAACGTTCCATACTGGATGATCGCCCCAAGCAATGTCGTAACGGCGTGTTGATCAGCCGCGATCAGGGGGCGACCTGGACGAAATCAACACTTTCGGAACCCATCGATGGCTGGGGAGAGAACAACGTTGCCGAACTCTCGGATGGCCGACTCGTCATGCTGATCCGCGCCGACGGAACGGGGAGCCTGAAGCGGTCGGAGTCAACGGATCGCGGGCGCACGTGGTCATCTCACGTGTCGATCGATATTCCCAACCCGGGAAGTAAATTTCGTTTGTTTAACTTATCGGGCGACCGCATCGCGATGATTCACAACCCGAACTCCGAAGTTCGGCATCCCAATTCAAAACGGCAGGCGAACGTCGCCCGCAATCCGCTCTCCTTGTGGATTTCGGATGATGATCTCGAATCGTGGAGTTATCAGCGCGAACTGACCGACTTTCCCGGTATGCTGGCATACCCGGACGGAGTCGTTTCTCCGGACGAACAATTCATCCATTTTGCTTTCGATTATAACCGTCACGATGTCATCTACTGGGGCGCCGCGCTACCGCAGCAGCCCCGATGACATTACTGTTCAACCTTGAAACGATTTTCTTTGCTGGAAGACCATTTTATGTCCGACGCGGAACCCACGATTCACGAACTGTTCTCGCTGAAAGGGAAAGTTGCCTTTATCAGTGGCGCCACCGGTTATCTCGGTTCGGCGATGTCGCGCGCCCTGGCCGAAGCCGGAGCGAACGTCGTCTGTTCCAGCCGGTCACTCGAACGTGGGCAGGAATTTGCCGACAGCTTGCCCAAATCAGGCGAGCAACAGCACTACGTGGTCGAGATGGATCAGAAGGTCGAATCTTCGATTAAAGGCGCGTTTGCGAAAGCGGTCGAACTGGCGGGCAAGGTTGATGTGCTGATCAATAACGGAACTCAGGGCGATGGCCACGACTGGACCGACGTTACTTACGAGCAGTTCGTAACGCAGCTGGAGAACTCTGCCGGTTACTTTATCCTGGGGCGTGAGTTCCGTAATCATATTGTCGAACGAAAGGCAACTGGCAGCCTCGTGTTGATCGGCTCAATGTATGGGGTCGTGGGCTCGTACCCCGATGCCTACGCGGGAGTCCATTCCGCCAGCCCGGTCGGGTACCACGCGCTCAAGGGGGGAGTGGTCCACATGACCCGGCACCTGGCCGCCTATTGGGCCGGCGATGGCGTACGCGTCAACTGTCTCAGCCCCGGGCCGTTCCCCGACCATCGCCCCCCGCGCGAAATGGTCCGCCGCCTGGAACAGAAAAGCCCGATGAAACGCATGGGGCTGCCGCATGAATTGAAAGGGGCGGCCATCCTCTTGGCTTCCGACGCCGGAAGTTACATCACGGGGCAGAATCTGCTGGTCGATGGAGGTTGGACCGCCTGGTAAGCTGGCTTCCCGAGCTGTGCTCAGAGAGATTGTCCCGCTGATCCGGTTTTGCGGGCGGGCGTTTGCTGGTAACATGAGCTTTTTCTGTTTGCTTCCTTCGTCGAAAGGCTCTCTGTGACAGCTGCGCTCCTGGTTGGTTTGCTTGCGTATTTATGCGGTTCGTTACCGTTTGCCTATCTCGTCGGTAAGTGGATCGGTGGAATCGATATCCGCACCATTGGGAGTGGGAATGTTGGCGCCACCAATATCGGCCGCACTATGGGCACCCGTTGGGGAATTTTCGTCCTCGTGCTGGATGCCCTCAAAGGCTTACTCCCGGTCGCCCTCTTGCCACTGCTGTTCAGCGACCCATCCAATGCCAATTTCGTGCACCTCAAGGTGATCGCGGCCGTCTTCGCGATTATCGGGCATATGTGCCCGGTCTGGCTCCGTTTTCGTGGCGGAAAAGGGGTGGCGACGGCTCTCGGTGTGGTCCTGGTCCTGTCCCCCTGGGGCTCGCTGGGGGCGGTAATCGCCTTCGCTATCGTCTTCGGTTGGAAACGGATTGTTTCCATCGCTTCCATCTTCGGCGTGATTGCCTTTGGCATCGCGCACTTCATCGCGATTGGAGGGGACGCGTTCAACGAGATCTACTGGAGCCTGTCGATCTTCTCGATTGCCGCACCGCTGCTCATTATCTGGCGACATCGAAGTAACATTGCCCGGTTGATGCGCGGAGAGGAAGGGGCGTTTGTCAGCGGCAAAATCCCACCCGAACCGGAAGAGCAGGTTTCCTCGGATTCGAATTCGTAAACACCTTCCCCAACCCTGGAAAGAATCCCGTCATGCGCGCGACGACGTTCATCCGATTGCTGTTCATAGTTCTTACTCTCGCCGCTGGCACGTTGGCTGTTGATGAACTGCAGGCGGAAGAACGACGTCCGAATGTGATTCTGATTCTGGTGGATGATCTCGGCGCGCACGACCTCGCCTGCTACGGGTCCGATCTGCACGAGACACCGCACCTCGACC
>PABD01000106.1 GCA_002702685.1 Planctomyces sp. | reverse complement strand
GTTGCCGTCTCGGAATGGAACTGGAAGTCATCCCAATTGGATGCGCAACTTTTCCAGGCAGACCGTCCACCGACGGCGATTCTGACCATCGATGACCGAAAGTACGAAGTCCCTTTCCCTGATGAGGCGGCGCTGCGTCTGACTCTGCGCACGATGTCCGACTGGATTGTCCGCCCGCGAATTCTTAAAGTCTCGGGTGTCGCAGAGGCCTTCATCCTCGGTGGAGACCGAAAGCAGTACCAGGTGCGGATTGATCCGACGGCACTACTGGAGTACGAAGTCACGATCCAGGATGTCGAGCAGGCGCTTAAAGAAAGTAACATCAATACCAGCGGCGGTTTCGCGGTCACCGGGGAAACCGAACGCCCCATCCGTATTCTCGGTCGCCTCGGACCGGAACCGACTCGCGTTGTCGAGGAACTGCGTCAGATCCCGGTCAAGGCGGACGACAAACGGTCCATCCTGCTCGGACAGCTGGCGAGTGTCGTCGAGGGAGCGGAATTCAAGCGGGGGGATGCCAGCGTCAGCGGGCGACCGGGCGTCGTTTTCACGATTGTCAAACAACCGCATGTTGATACACGCGGGTTAACCGACCGCCTCGAAAACGCATTTCAGGAAGCAGAAGACGCGTTAACCGCCGACATCGTCATCAATCCCGAGTTGTTTCAGCTCCGTAACTTCATCGATCGTGGTATTTTCAACGTTGGTGAAGCCCTGGTGATCGGGGCGACACTTGTCGTCATTATCCTGTTCCTGTTTCTCCTGAATTTCCGCACGACGTTCATCACGCTTACAGCGATTCCGCTGTCACTGGTGATCACTACCCTCGTCTTTCGAATCATCAGTTGGCTGTCCGGCGCAGAATTGTCGATCAACGTGATGACTCTCGGCGGGCTTGCGGTCGCGATGGGCGAACTGGTCGATGACGCCATTGTCGATGTTGAAAACATTTTCCGACGTCTAAAAGAAAACAATGCGCTCGAACAACCTCGACCCGTGATTCAAGTCGTCTACGAAGCGAGCAAGGAAATCCGAAGCGCGATTGTCTTTGGAACGATCGTGGTGATTCTGGTCTTCCTGCCGTTGTTCGCTCTCTCCGGTGTAGAAGGCCGATTGTTTGCTCCGTTGGGTGTCGCTTACATCGTCTCCATTCTGGCTTCTCTTCTGGTGTCGCTGACCGTGACGCCCGTCCTTTCCTACTATCTGCTGCCGCAATCGAAAGCGACCCATGCCGAAAAAGACGGAATTCTGCTACGGACGCTGAAACGATACGTCAGCTATCTTGTCCGATTAAGTATGGCGCAGCCCGCCCTGTTGCTGCTGTTGACTTGGCTCGCCGTTGGATTTGCCGGATGGGAACTCGCGAATATGGGGAAAAACTTCCTGCCTGAATTTGACGAAGGGAGCGTACAGATCAACGTCACCCTCCCCCCCGGTTCCTCCCTGGATGCTTCGAATGCGGCATCAGGGTTGATCGACGACAAACTCCGGGCGATGCAGAAAACACCTCAGAATCCCGACGGAGCGATATTGCACTTTGTGCGCCGTACGGGACGCGCGGAAATGGACGAACATGCGTCGCCCGTCAATGCGGGCGAATACATCCTCAGCATGAATCCGGATAGTCAGCACCAGCGGGAAGAAATCCTGAAGCGGATTCTCGATGAGTTGAAAGAAGAAGTTCCCGGTGTGGACGTGGAAGTGGAACAACCGCTCGCGCACCTGATCAGTCATATGGTTTCCGGCGTCTATGCACAAATCGCAATCAAGATTCACGGAGACGATCTGAATACGCTCCAGCAACTGGCGGAACAGGTGAAATCGACCGTGCAGTCTATTGATGGCATCACGCCACCGGTGATTGAACCGATCCGCCAGACCGAAGAATTGCACATCGAATTACGGAGCGAAGACCTCGCGTTTCACGGTCTGACTCGCGCGTATGTGGCAACCGTTCTGCAAACAGCGCTTCAGGGAGAGGTTGTCTCCCAGGTTCTCGAAGGACAGCGTCGATTTGATCTGCTCGTCCGGTTGGAAGAAGAATACCGCACGGACTACGCAAACCTCGGACGGCTCCGAATCGACCTCCCCGATGATCGTGGTCAGATTGAACTTCGCGAACTGGCCGACATCGGTCCGGGAACCGGCCCCAACGCCGTCAATCGGGAGAACGCCCGCCGACGCATAGTGATCCGGTGTAATACTCAGGATCGCGACCTGGCGAGCGCAGTTCGGGAAATAACACGCCGCGTCAATCGGGAGGTGAGTTTTCCGGAAGGCTACTTCATCGAGTACGGCGGTCAGTTCGAAAGCCAACAAAATGCGACCCGCACGATTGTCATCCTGGCGGGTGTGTCGGTCGTCGGCATGTTTGTTGTGCTGATGCTGTTGTTTCCTTCGATTCGAGTCGTCCTGCAGATCCTGAACGCTCTCCCGACTGCCTTTATTGGCGGCGTGCTGGCACTCGTGATCACCGCACAACCGCTGACCGTGGCTAGCCTGGTAGGGTTCATCTCTCTGGGGGGGATCGCGGTACGCAACGGGATCCTGCTCGTCAGTCATTACTTTCACCTGATGCGTGAAGAAGGCGAGTCCTTCAGCAAAGACATGATCTTGCGAGGGAGCCTCGAACGACTTGCTCCCGTCATGATGACGGCGCTGACAGCCGGATTTGGTTTGTTACCGCTCGTTCTCGGCGGGCAGGAGCCCGGTCGGGAAATTCTTTACCCCGTAGCCACGGTTATTCTGGGCGGGTTGATCACCTCGACGTTCTGCGAGTTCCTTATCCATCCCGGTATCTTCTGGCGGTTCAGCGGCAAAGATGCAACCAGAATCTCTCAATTCGACAAGGCCGAAGAACACATCGAACCTTAACTATCTGAATCGTAATGCCATGGGAGTACCCGAATGCCCCTGCGGATACTCTCCACCATCAATCACAGGGACTACCAACTGATTTACAAAGGGAGTTTTTCTATGAAAACGCTCAAAACACTTATGATTCCCAGTTCGCTGCTCGCTCTGAGTTTATTTCTCACCGGATGTGGAGATCAGTCTGACGAACAGGCTGATGCTCCCATGACTCAATCGCAGACCGCTACTGATGGCGACCATGGTCACCCCCATGATGAAGATGGTGGACACGGCCACTCTCATGGTGAGGGCGGCCATAGTCACGGTGCCGGTCCTCATGATGGCACGCTCGCCGACTGGGGAGGCGGAGCCTATCACGTGGAGTTCACCGTCGATCACGATAAACAGGAAGCGACCGTTTACATCCTCGGCAGCGACGAAAAAACACCGGAACCGATCGCTGCCGAAACGCTGCTGCTTACGATCAAAGAACCGTCGCTCCAGGCCGATCTGAAACCAGTGCCTATGGACGGCGAATCGGGTGGTAAGTCATCTCGTTTCGTTGGCACGCACGAGGGATTGGGAACCGTCAGGGAATATGAAGGCACAATCAGCGCCGAAGTTGATGGCACACCCTATGCAGGTAACTTCAAGGAGGAAGCCCATGGCCATGAACATGGTCATTCCCACGGCGAAGAGGATGCACTCGTATGGGAAGGCGAACCGAAACAGGCAGCGGGATACGAAATCAAGCTTGGCCATCACGGTAAACATCTCCACGCCGGAGAAGAAGTCGAGCCGGCAGTAGCGATCACCAAAGACGGAGAAGACGTCTCGGATGCCAAAGTCTTCAATGCCCTGGTCAACACCGAGGGAGAAGTAGTGGCTGAAGAAGTGGCGACGGTCTTCGAACCGAAAACCGAAGAAGAACCCGCCCACTACGCTCAAGGTGGGCTGGCGATTCCCAAGGACGTCAGCAAAGTCGTGATCCGATTCCGCATCGAATTGCCGGGAGAAGAATCGGCGACGTTCGATGTGCCTGTGGAAGTCGAATAGTACTTCACGACCTGAACGAGATCCTTCGAAGTCTTTCTGGAGACGATGCAATGTGGTGGAGAGCTCTCTTCGCCGCCGTGGTGGTGGCTGCCGTATCCGAACTGGCTGATCGTTTTCCGCGACTGGGAGCACTGCTGCTGAAGCTCCCGGTCGTGAGTATCGTCGCCTTCATCGCTGTCTGGCAGAAGGAACAGGACGTCAAAACGATCTCGAACCTCGCCCGCGAGACCCTCGTCCTGGTCCCACTCGGACTTCCGCTCTTTATTCCTCTCGCCCTGTCAGAACGATACGCCCTCGGCTTCTGGTCGGCTTTAATTCTGGGAATCGTACTGGCAGGTGGAACGATCGGTCTCTGGTTCTGGCTCGGACCTTCGCCCTCAGAGTGATTCGGAAGGCGATTTACAAACCGGGTAACAGCCCGTATAAAAACAGGAGCGGCTGGTCGCCACAGATTGTCATAAGGCTCTCACCTCGACAATTGCCCGCGGCCAGTTCGCTCTTTTTTTGTTTTTCGCCCAAGTTTCGCTCGTCGGCCTGTCGCGAGGGGGGGGAGCGTAATTCCCAATGATTGGCGTAAATCACAGTAGCCAAAAACAAAACAGCTCGTCACCAGTAAGGGTGACGAGCTGTTTTGTTTATAAGTCGGGATGACAGGACGGGGGTTAAATTGTCTTCGCGTGGAATCGCCGAAAAACGTTCATCACTTCTCAGTATCTGAAGATATCCTGCGGTCAGAACTTCATGATTCGTCTGGCGCCAGACAAGTCAGCTCTGTCTCATTCGTAATCAACAGGTATCGGAGAGCTTGTTCGGCGGCGGCCGGATCGTCCGCCGCCAGGAATCCTGTATTGACCCAATACTTGCGGTTTCGGCGTCCGCGCTTCCAGAGGCCGCCCAGCAAGATATCCCGACGGCGACCGGCAATCTCATACAGCCGCGCCTTATCGCGGTAGAATGATTCACATTTGATTCCGCTGGACTGTACAGACGCCTGGTTGCCCCACAGCAGACCGTTGATGATCACTACTCGCTCTGAAGTGATAGCGTAGATCGTAGGGCTCAAGATGCGGCGGTACCGCCAGGGTGCAGCCATCATCTTGGCGCCAATTCCCCCAAAGAACGTGCCAAACGTAATCAGGATCCAGGGGGAGTCATTCTTTGCGAGTGTCACCGCCAATGTGAAAAAGCCAACGCCAAAGGCGAAGAAAAACAGCCCGAACATCATCTCGCCGGCCATCTCATTCCACAGTTTTCCGTAACTGGGACGTCCGGCCCAATACACGTTCTCAGCGGGCTCCAGATACTCTACCAATTCTGGCCAAAGCGGATGATTCGAATTGAGAGCGAGCAACACCTGGGGCTGATTCAGATCAGCACGACGTTGAACGGCAGTCTTGATCGCCCTGAATAAAGGTTCGGCGTTCTGCAAAATCCCAATGTACAGTTTGATCCGACGGCCATCTCGAAATCGAATTTGGCGCGATGTTCCGGCCTCTCCCTGAGATGAACTCATGCGGCGCGCAATCGCATGTTCAATCTCGTTGGCAAACCGTTTGTATTGCTTCCGGGAGAGAACCGTCCGGTATTCGAGGCAATTGCCATCCCAGCGGAAGGAATAAACGCAGCCTTTCCAATAGCGTGGGACAGTGTAGTAGAACCCCGTTGCACTGAGTAGCAGCAGCACGCTGCCGGAAAGAAGAAATACGGATGGATCGTCGACGAGATTCTTCGGCCTCAGCGCTACAGCCAGCATCAAGAGGCCAACGGATGCGACGGCCAACAACAAACATGATGCCAGCCATTGCCGGACCAGCATTCCGGCAACACTACTGCGGTTGAGGCACCCTTCAATCACATCATCCTGGCGCCTTGAAGCCTGCAGGATGGCAATGAGCTCTTTCGAATTCGAAAGCTCGTCATATGGAAAGTACAGCGTAGTGCCATTTCGAATCCAGACCGTCGCTGCCGGCGTGCTGCTCCACTCATCGTCGATGGTCACAACATCGGCAATCCTGATTGACTTCCTTGTGCGCAGAGGACGTGAGAAGGTCAGAAAGTCGTCGCTCAACTCAAAGCGTGTGACGACGCTCGCAAACCAGATGCACAAATGCAGCAAACTGGCCGAGCCGACCAGTACTGCGAAACCATGTGCGACGAGCTGCTTTCCCGGTCCCGCTTGAATCGCAAGAACAGGGAGGATGAGTGAGCCGATCAGTAAGCAAACCGCCAGATAGTGCCGCGACACGAATCGCCACCACGACAGGCTTCCCCGCAAATCTTCAGATGGAGAAGGTGCAATCGAAAGGGAAGTCCGCTCCAACCATGTCTCCCGAACCGGCGATGTGTGCTGGAATCATTCCAAAGCTGGTACTGCGAAAACATCGTTTATACCTTCGACCCATCCGCCTGTGCAAGTTTCCAATCAATACTGGTGATTGCGGAACTGAACCGTCCTGGTGGTCATCACCCGTCGGTGCCATGCGCCAATCTTTTTGCCAGTCAGGCCGCGAATTAGAGAAGCGAAATGCGAAGGCGGAACCCGGATTTGAACCCCGCAACTCTTGAACCGAGTACGGTTTTGGGAAATCGTTATCCCTGAAAGCCCCGAAGCCATTCCACGTTTTAACCCGCCATGTACTTCCGCAACATTGGCGTAAATCACAGTAGCCAAAAACAAAACAGCTCGTCACCAGTAAGGGTGACGAGCTGTTTTGTTTAAAAGTCGGGATGACAGGATTTGAACCTGCGACCCCTTGACCCCCAGTCAAGTGCGCTACCAGGCTGCGCTACATCCCGTGAATTTTTTCCACCAAACTGTACGGACGGCCATTTTCTGGGGCCGCCGGGTCTGGATTGGTGTAGTGTTACTTTTCGCCCGATTTTTCGCAAGGGTGTTCCATAGCTCAATCTGCGTCAGATTGAATTTTATCAGGGCCCCTTTTCCTGCTCAGGCGATGATAGTCACTATCGGCAAACCGAGGACAAATCTCCAGCACGAGAGGTTCGGTCCCAAGCTCTCCGGTGGGAGAAAAAATGCCTGCTTAAGACGGAGCCTTCGCCTCCCGCCGCCCCCCCCTTCCCTCGCAGTTCCGTCTGATTTCCGTGGTCACCCGCAAGGGCCGCAGTTTCGCCGGAATGATCCTGGGGAAATCGCGCTCATACCAGACGGGATTCACGAGAGTCGCAACCGATAGGGATTTGCTTCATTTCACCCAACTGACAAATTCATACGTCCGGCAATCTCTGAATAACCGCTACCAGGTGACCCTAAACCTCCGGTCGCGTTCGAGAATTGATCACCCTGCACACAATTGAAACCTAAGTTGCAAATACGCAACATCACGGAGTATCGACTCCCGCCCCCCTCCACGCGACCTACGGCAGTTCCAAAGGACAACGAAGTGCGCTTTCAATTTCGCAATATTTCCATCGCAACGAAAGTCCGCGCGCTCTTCTGGGTCGGTATCGGAATCCCGGTGATTTGCTCCTTTATCGCGTTCTGCGTTAACGATGTGCGGATGATTCGCACGACTCAAATGAGACACGCCCACGCCCTGCTACAAACCATTTCGGCGAATTGCGTCTCCGCCATCGAAGACGGTCGACACGACGTACTGGAAGACATTCTGGTCTCCCTCCAATATGAAGATGAGATCGACGCTGCCTGTATTTTCAATGCCGACGGAGAGATCCTGATGTCTTATCGACGTCCGGGGTATGAAGGTCCGGTCGGTCTCAAGCATGTCAAATACGATGAATATTATACAGAAGAAGGCGATCTATATATCAGCGCCGATATCGGTTCGGATTCGGGTGCCTGGTTGCAATTGCGGGCGAACGACGATGAGCTGCAGTTTCAGCTGGATCGCATCAAGACGATCATCTGCTCTGTCGCCGTTCTCTGCATGTTTATCTCGACGATCGTGGCCCGCATTCTCCAGAACACGGTGGTGCAGCCCATTGTCGATATGGCCAGAACGACCCGGGCAATTTCCTCCTCGGGCGACTATTCCCTCCGCTTGAATTACAGTCGCCAGGATGAACTGGGATACCTGAACAATGATTTCAATGAGATGCTCAAACAGATTCAGAGACGCGAAGATCACCTTGAGAGTCTGCACCGCGAACTGAAAGAAGCCCACGAGGCGACGCTGGCCGCCAGCGACGCGAAGAGCTATTTCCTCGCGAACATGAGCCACGAAATCCGCACCCCGCTTACCGGAATTCTCGGTTTCAGTGACCTGTTATTGAAACAGGGCTTAAGCTGCGATGAGGCGACCCGCAGTGAGTATCTGCGGACCATTCATTCGAGTGGATGCCATCTGCTCAATCTGATTAACGATATTCTCGATCTCTCCAAGATCGAAGCGCAGCAGATGATCATCGAAAAAGAGAACTGCTCGCCGCATCAGATCATGGCGGAAGTTGTCTCCATGTTGCGGGCCCGCGCCCTCAAGAAGGGGATCTCTCTCGAATTGAATTGGATCGGCAGAGTTCCGAGTCAGATATTTACCGACTCTGGCCGATTTCGTCAGATTCTGACCAATATCGTCGGCAACGCGGTGAAGTTCACGGAATCTGGCGGAGTCAGCATTTCCGCTGAATATGTGATTCACGGCGGTCAGTCCGAGTTGATTGTCCAGGTGAAGGACACTGGTATCGGCATCGCGCCGAAAAACCTCGCGACAATCTTCGAACCATTCATGCAGGCCGACAATACGGTGACGCGTCGCTTCGGCGGTACGGGCCTCGGACTTTCGATCAGTCGGAAAATGGCACGAGCGCTTGACGGAGATATCTCAGTCGAAAGCATGTACGGCGGAGGAAGCACCTTCACCATCTCAATTTCGGCCGGAACGCCGGACACTACCGAACTTCTCGACGCACCGCCGTCCGACGCGCTCGAACATCACCACTCCGAGAAACTGCAGGAAAACGTGCGGTTTGCTGGGCAAAAAGTGCTACTGGCGGAAGATGGGGACACCAACCGTAAGCTGATCACGCTGTTGCTCGAACGAGCCGGCCTCGAAGTCACGGCAGTGGAAAATGGACAACTGGCTGTGCATCTCGCCGAAAAACACACTTACGCCCTTATTCTGATGGATATGCAGATGCCGGTGATGGATGGGTATCGTGCGGCGACGGAACTGCGAAAACGGGGAATTAAAATTCCCATCATCGCACTGACCGCCCATGCGATGAAAGGCGATGAAGCCAAATGTCGCGATGCCGGATGTACGGGGTATCTCACCAAACCCATCAATGAGTCGCGATTGATTCACACAATTCAGAAGACATTAAACGTGCCGATGGTACCTGACCATCAAAGCAAAGATCCTTCGGTGTCGGATGACGTCGCTCGCGCGATCGACGTGATCGAGGGTGTCGAACCGAAAGTTGATCCGATCTACTCTTCGCTGCCGACAGAGCACGAAGCATTTCGAGAAATCGTGGAAGAATTCATCGATATGCTGCAGTCGCAGATGGAAGAGATTCGCACTGCATTCACGGCGAACGACTTCGAACGCGTCAGCGAGTTGGCCCACATGTTGAAGGGGGCCGGCGGCACGGCGGGATATGTTGTATTGACTGAACCCGCTCGCCAGCTGAACAAGGCCGCCGACGAAGAAGACGCACAAAGAATCGACGAAGCGCTCGCCGAACTGACGGAACTGACACACAGAATCGCGGCGGGCAGTTCACGCGCTTCGAGGTTCATGGAGAATCAGGAGGCACAGTCATGACGATACTCAACAAACTGTTTACTCCCGCTGCATCGATCAATACGTTCTCACCCCAGGCGATAGCAAATCAGGATAAAATGCCGTCCGGTGATCGTTACGATTGGAAGATTCTGATTGTCGACGATGTTCCCGTGAACGTGAAGGTCGTCAAGGCCTACCTGGCCAACGCGGGGTATTCCAACTTTGTCACCGAAACCGAGGCAGCCAATGTCGCCTCCCTCCTGGGTAAGGAATCGCCGGATCTGATGTTGCTGGACATCATGATGCCGGAATTCAGCGGGCTTGATATTCTGCGCGAGGTTCGTGCGAGCGAACGCTTCGGACATATGCCCGTTTTGATTCTGACGAGCACCGAGAGCTCCGAAATCAAACGGGAAGCGCTTGAACTCGGCGCGACTGACTTTCTTGCGAAACCGGTTGATCCGGATGAGTTGATCTTGCGAGTTCGCAATACGCTCAAACTGCGGGAGTACCAGAACAATCTCGAACGTAAAGTAAGAGAGAGAACCGCGGAACTGGAACACTCGCGTATCGACATTATCGAATGTCTGGCCAAGGCCGCCGAGTACCGTGACAACGAGACCGGTCGACATGTCATTCGCGTTTCCAAATATGTTGCCGTAATCGCCGATGAACTCGGCTTCGACGAGGAGACCGTCTTTCAACTCGAACAGGCGGCCAAACTGCATGATATCGGTAAGATCGCCATCCCCGATTCCATTCTGCAGAAGGCGGACCTGTTGACCGCGGATGAATATCACATCATGCAGACCCACTGCAGCGCGGGCAAAAAGATATTTGAGTCGGTTTCCCACGAAGATCGACGACATTTCAACAAACATACCAGTGCCGGAGCCGCGTTGATTATGAACAGCGGCTCCCCGCTGCTGGAAATGGCGAGCACGATCGCCCTCACCCATCACGAACGCTGGGATGGTTCCGGTTATCCGATCGGCCTTTCCGGTGAAGACATTCCAATCGAAGGCCGTATTACCGCAGTGGCCGATGTGTACGACGCTCTCAGTTCCAAACGTGTCTACAAACCGGCTTTTCCACGGGAGAAATGTTTTTCGATCATGGAACAGAGCCGCGGGTCTCACTTCGATCCGGCCATACTCGATGCTTTCTTTCGAAGGCGGAAAGATATCATCGATATACAGATTCATTACGCAGATATCGACCTCACTTGAGGGACTCTGGCTACAACTACTGATTTACAACACGATCAAAAACACATTTCCGAGGCATCGTCATGTCTGGCGTTGAACAAGTCACTACTCTGCCCGCTTCTGTGGAGTCAAATCTGCCGAGGCGTACCCGAATTCTCGTGGCGGAAGACCACGCGATCACGTTGAAAATCCTTGCCACCTGGCTGGATATCAACGGATATGAGGTCGTGTGTGCCTCGGACGGCCTCGAAGCATCGAGGTTGATCGAAGAAAAGCAACCTTCCATCGTCGTGACCGATCTCAAAATGCCGAAGAAGACAGGGCTTGAACTTTGCCGGGACGTCCGGCGAGTTCATGACCGGGAGGAGATTTTCCTCATGGTGGCAACGGCCAAAGATGGTCCGCGCGATCTCGAAGCGGCAATGGCGGCCGGAGCAGACGACTTTCTCACAAAGCCGGTCGACGAACACGAACTGCTGGCCCGCATTCGCCAGGCGGAATCGATTCTCACGCGTCTCCGCAGTCAGAAAGAACTTGCCGAAAGCGATCCGTTAACCGGATTGATGAATCGACGCGCCTTTGACGAACGGTGTGAACGGGAAATCGAAAACAGTCTGCGACTTGATCTTCCCCTATGCTGTCTCCTGATCGACGTCGACTATTTCAAACAGGTAAACGACCTCCACGGTCACAGTGCCGGAGATACATGTCTCAAACACGTCGCCGAACTGATGCACGACTGCACCCGGCGATATGACATTCTCTGCCGATTCGGAGGCGACGAATTCGCAATTCTGTTGCCCCGTACCCACGAAGCCCACGCGGTGGAAATCGCCGAACGCCTACGGCAGCGGATCTCGCGCGAACCGGTTATTGTGGGTAAAGAAACAATTCAGCTCAGCGTAACCATCGGAGTGGCTCAATGGACGAGGGCGAACACGCGTCCTGCCAACCTGATTGATGCCGCCGACAACGCTCTGCTCGCGGCCAAGGCCTATGGTCGAAACTGCGTCGTCCCCCTCTCGGCGCTCGCGCTCGATCCCGCAGGACATGCGAATCACTATACCTGTGAATCGGATATCGACCCACATTCATTCGAGGGTGATATCTACGCCGGATGTCCGAACGTCTGTTTCATCTTTGACAGCGAACTGCAGGCGCGTAAAAAACTCTCTTCCTTCACGGGGCAGTTGATCGCCAGCAACCGGTCGCAAACGGAACGCCGACGCCACGATCGCATTCACGTCACCATGGGGGCGATGATCGTACCGATCAGTGTCGAGAATCGCCCGCTGGGTAAACCGGTCTCCGTCATCACGCAGGACATTTCCGATGGTGGCATCTGCGTCATTCATACATCGCCCCTGAAGCCAGGGCAGCGTATTAACGTCCTGCTTGAGACCCGCGATAACGAGCAGATTCGCGTTCTGGGAGAAGTCGTCCGCTGCAGGGGAATCGCCGGCTTCTACACGATCGGCATCGAATTCAAAACATTGGCGTCATCCGTCTGACAATCAGGCCGCGGCCGGAATTCGCGTCCGATTTTTGTCCGTTGAGAGAGCAGAGCGGCAGCTGATCTGCTAAGATCGACTGCATCGTTTCTTCCACTCTCCCAACTCCCGCCAGACAGGAACCGGGCATGGATGCTGTCATTAAAACGACTGCCGATCAGAACTATTTTCACCGCTTTCCCGTATTGCACCTCCTGCGTGTGCCGCGCATGGCGCTGGACGTCCGCAAGCTGGTGCTCGCCCTCGTCGCCGTTGTGTTGATGCATCATGGACATGATCTGATCGACGCGATGTTTCCGGCTTCGATTCAGGTTCCGCCTGTCTCTTCATATGCACCCGTTTGGAAAGAGGGAGAGAAATCCGCGGCGCCCCTGGCCGCCGGGCCGCTTTTTGTTCAGTCGAATACGGGGTCTGTCTTTTCTCCCTGGGATTCCATTTATCAACCGGCGTGGGCGATTGCCAGTGGCGGAAATTCCTGGAATCGGCTGGCGTATCTGTGGATGCACTTGGCCTGGTCGATCCTGATCTGGGGATTCCTCGGGCTTGCCGTCTGCCGGATCGCCGCACTCGAATTCGTCACGGATACCCGGTCCTCTCTCAGAAGTGCTGCTGGATTCGGATTGCGGAACGGAAAAGCGATTCTCGTTTCCTCATTGATTGCGACATTTGCGGGACTTTTCATCTGGTGTGTCCTGTCCCTCTTCGGGCTACTGGAATATGTCAAACCGTTGGGTAACGGGGACTCCCTCGCGACAATGCTCTGGTTTATTCCCTGGCTGATCGCCTTGCCGCTGGCGCTACTGCTCATCGGAGCACTGGCCGGGTTTCCGCTCACGCTGGCGACGGTGAGTGTGGAAGGAACCGATGGCTTCGATGGCTTCAGTCGACCTTTCAGCTACATCTTCACCAAACCCTTTCGATATTTGGGCTACTGGTTCCTGGCGGTAGTGCTCTCGCTTGTGGCCTTCTACGTGTTCGATCAGTTTATCCAACTCGTCGAACGACTGGCCGAAGGGCATGTCCTGCCACGAACAGAAAGCACCAGTTTGGGAATGCTTACGTTTGAAGTGTCCAAGCCTGACCGCCCGTTTTTCACCTTCTGGGTAGAATCCCTGGAATGGCTTCGTGAAGCCTATCGGGTCGCCGTTTTCTTTACAGCAGGCACGGTGATCTACTTCCTGATGCGTCGCGCGAATGATGCCATCGCGCTCGACGAAGTCTATGTGCCACCCGCCAATACCGAGGGAACCTCCCCTCCTCTCTCCGGCATTGCGGCTACCAGCCAGACACCACCGAAGCACGATGCTCCCATCGTTCCGAACGATGACGTTGTCTCTTCAGCAGAGAATGCGGCTCCGGCTGAGTCCCGGGATGAATCTGCCTCGGAGGATCAGAATCGAAATGGTGACGACGACGCGAATCCCGATAACGAAAAATAAAAAACAAAAAAACCACGGAGATCAATAAAGACTCCGTGGTTCTTTTTATTTGTCGGTTTGAAGTCGAGCTGTCTTACCAGCGGAAGAGTGCCGTACCCCAGGAGAGGCCGGCGCCAAAGCCGCTCAGCAGGACCGTATCTCCGGGTTGGAACAGGCCAGCACGACGGGCTTCATCGAGGGCGATTGGAATCGAGCCGCCGGATGTGTTGCCGTATTTGTGCATGTTCATGAAGACCTTCTCTTCAGGAATGCCCAAGGCTTCCGTGGCTTTGGAAATGATCCGGGCGTTTGCCTGGTGAGCGATGAAGAGTTTCACTTCGTCGATCGACAGCCCTTGCTTCCGCAGGACCAGATCCACAGTGCCGGTCAGCACCTGAATTGCCCATTTGAAAACAGTGCGACCATCCATCAGGAGGAACTGGCTCATTTCTTCGAGCTGTGTCTGACCGATCCGGCAGGCGGATCCGCCGGCGGGAATATAAAGCGAATCTTTTCCACCACCATCTGAACCGAGCTGATAGCAACAGAGTCCCTGCTCTTTGCTCCCCGGTTTGAGGATGACAGCTCCGGCACCATCACCAAAGAGCGGCGCGGTTCGCTGATCATCAGGGTTCACAAGCGCGCTGTTCGTGTCGGCCCCAATCACCAAGGCACATTTGCTGTTCCCCGTGGCGATGTACTGGGAACCGGTCACCATGGCATACATGAACCCGGAACAGGCCGCGGAGACATCGACTGCGGGAGCGTCGATGCCGAGGACGTTCTGCACCAGGCAGGCAGCTGAAGGAGTGATGAAGTCGGGAGTAAATGTTCCAACAATCACGAGGTCAATGTCTTCGGCGGTGACGCCCGCATCCGCCATTGCGCGGCGAGCCGCCTGGATGGACATGTCGGAGGTCGCCTGGCCGGGAGCGACATAACGGCGTTCTTTGATTCCGGAACGCTGTTCGATCCAGCCTTCTTCGAACCCCCGGGTCTGCTCGAGTTCTTCGTTCGTAACGATTCGCTCAGGGACATAAGAGCCTGTTCCCACGATTTGAACGCCAAGCAACTGGTTTGTGCGTGGGCTCAGCTTGAAAAGCGGACGGGAATCCGACTGGGAATCGGATGAGGTCTCGGGACGAGCGACAGGTGGGTCGATGCGGAGCTTGGTCCGGATTCCTACCTGATCAGTGCGAGGACGAGGCTTGGTTTTTGTGGTCACGGCGGCGGACTGGTACCCTGCGGAGCTGGAATCTGTCTCCAGATCCCCCGCGCGAAAGTGGGGATGGCTGTGCATACACTACGATCCTGTAGAGTGGCAGCATATTTGCAGCTTAGCTACCCAGCCAAGCGGCCACAAATCCTTTGCGCACCTTATTAGAGTATCTCTGTCTGTATTATCGGATTTTTGCCGAAAATTCCTTCTAGGAAAAAGCTTACAGCGCTCGAAGTATACCGGTAATCGGAGAACTCAACCACCAGTAGATCTGCGATTATTATATAAAATACCGATCCGATGTCAAAATGATTTCGGGTCAGGCAATCTGTACAAACAGGGTGGTTTCAAAGATTTGCGCCACGGCGGCCCAAACTGGGGACTACAGAGCTTCCCCAACCTGCTGTTCAAGCGTCAGTACGAAAGCCTTGAATCGACCCCTGACCGTTCCGTTGGGCCTTTCCATTCAGTTCTATCTGACTCACCAGTTGTGTTTCGTTCAGCTCGGACGAATCTTCGATTTCGTCGTCCGTTTTTCCCTCGAGGCAGGCGAGCAGATGCAGGCAGGTTGATTCTCCGCTTTCGGCGACATGCGGCAGCGCGAGTTCGATCCGCGCGCCGTAGCGGCGGACGTCCGCGACTTTGAGACGGACGTCTGTCTCGTCGGCCGGCTCGCAGTAGATCTCAGGGCGATCTGCAAATGGGGGATAGAAGGGAATGTGGACGACCTGACGCCGCTGGCCCGCTTGCCATTCAACTTTCATAAAGCCTTCAATCGCTTCGCATCCACTCGGACGGCGCGTTCGGCGGAACTGTTGTACCACCCACTCCGTCTGTTCCGCGAACAGATCGTAGGAGCGGTCCGTTTCCCAGCAGCACGACTCCGGAGGTGCTTCCGGCTTGAGTCCATTCGTGTCGAACGTTTTAGCGGAAGCGGGCTCCGGATCGGAAAGTCGTCGGATCTCTTCCGGAATCTCAATGACACGGGTGTCCATATCGGAGAGCCCCTCCTGATGAGATTCGCCCAGCAGGCTGATGTCGAAGGTCTTTTGTTCCCGCGGAGCCGTCGTGGTTTCGGAAATTGTTTCCGGCTGCGTGAGGGGGACAGGCTCATGTTCGGGAGTGGGAACTGCTGGTTGGGGAGGAGCAATCAGAGTATCGTCGGCCACCGTCGTACGGGACGAGACCGCATCCGACTCGGCCGCGACCTCCATGTTGCCGGCCTGGTAGATCTGCCAGACACCAGCGAGCACGATCCCCAGAACCGTCGCAAAGACGGAAAATGTGGAGTTGGGCGCCAGGGTGAAAAAACCGATCAGGGTGACGGGGAGTACCGTCACGCCGGAATTGAGTAATTCTTTTTCCGCCGTCCATTCCTTGCTGCTGTGTCGATGCAGCCATGCTCCCCAGAGTGAGAGGGCGAGGGCCGTACCGAACAAAGTCAGGCCTCCTGCCGGCTCGGGGGACCAACCGGAAATGGAGCGCCCGGCAATTAAAATCAGGAGGAAGAGGGTGTATCCCCATAACAGCGGGGGGATCCAGCGGACGACAGAGGAATCGTCGTACATCTCAGTTGAGCGGGGTGACATAAACAGAGCAACCTGTTGAGGGTGGGCACGGTCAATTAGAGGTACAGGCGGGAGAAAGCCGGCGTCACCGGCGCAGAGGGAACAGTCGGGAGCATCGGATCCTCAGCAGTGACACCCCTGAATTTGACTGTGCCCTGAATTTGACTGTGACTGTTACGTAAATTGTACAAGCTCGCATATCTGAGTAAACGCGAATCCTCGCCAACTATCGCAAATGATGTTTCACATTCGCGTGGGAAATGGCGGTTTCAGCCCTGTTTTTCTGGCTTGCAGGCGATTCCCCTCAATATGGGAAAATGTGCTTATTTCAAAAAAAGAGACCTCGCTGGAATCCCGGGCGAGGTCTTGCTGAATATCGTGAAGCAGGTTTTGGGCCTGCCTGAAACCTGTTCTAGGTGACGACGAATTCAGGTTCAGGGAGCTTGGAACCGAGGCCAGCTTGTTTATAAAGCTCTTCCGCCTTGTCCGTGGCTTCCCAGCTGAATTCGGGCTCCGTGCGACCGAAGTGTCCACCATGGGCGGTTTTTCGGAAAATCGGGCGACGCAGCTGAAGCGTTTCGATAATTCCCTGCGGGGTGAGCGGGAACAGCTCGCGGACCAGTTCCGCGATTTTCTGCTCATCGACAACGCCGGTGCCGTTGGTATCGACGCGAACGGAGACCGGTTCGGCGACGCCGATGGCGTAGGCGAGCTGGACTTCACATTCGGTCGCGAGTCCGGCGGCGACGATGTTTTTCGCGACGTAGCGAGCCATGTAAGCGGCCGAGCGGTCGACTTTGGTACTGTCCTTACCGCTGAAAGCACCGCCACCGTGGCGACCCCATCCACCGTAAGTGTCCACGATGATTTTCCGGCCCGTCAGACCGCAGTCACCATGCGGACCACCGACGACGAAAATGCCCGTCGGGTTGATGTGGTATTTGGTTTTGTCGCTCAACAACTCGGCGGGAACGGAAGGCTTGATAACTTCTTCGATGACGTATTCGCGGATCGTCTCCTGAGAGACTTCCGGAGTATGCTGGGTCGAGACCACCACTGCGCTGATCCCCACCGGTTTGTTGCCATCATACTCGATGGTGACCTGCGATTTGCTGTCCGGGCGGAGCCAGTTCACTTCTTCCTTTTGACGGGCTTCCGTGATGCGGTTGATGATGCGGTGCGACAGTGCGATCGGCAACGGCATGAACTCGCGGGTCTGGTTGCAGGCGTAACCGAACATCAGTCCCTGGTCCCCTGCACCGTCCCGGTCGACGCCGGCGGCAATGTCGGGAGATTGTTTATGGAGAGCTTGAAGCACGCGGCAACTGTCGGCATTGAAACCGATATCGTCGCTGACGTAGCCAACTTCACGGGCAACCTGACGGGCAATTTCGACATAGTCGACTTTTGCCTCGGTCGTGATTTCACCCGAGAGGACGATCAGGTCGGTGGAACACAAAGTCTCACAAGCGACTCGGGATTTCGGATCCTGTGCCAGCAATGCGTCCAGAACACCGTCCGAGATCTGGTCTGAAAGTTTATCGGGATGCCCCATGCTCACCGATTCACTTGTGAAAAGAAAATTCGCCATTAAAGACTCCGTGCAATATTGATATCAGATTCGAGTGACGCGGAACTCCGCCGCGAGAAAAGCTATTGATCGTCTTCGACCGCAGTTTCCGACGGAGAGAAGTTCCAGGAGGGTATCCATAAAATTTTACATGAGGGGAATCGCGCCCGTTCACAAAGCGACGGGATCGATCTGATGATTTTCATCGCGGGTCTGACCAACGATGCCATTACAGAAGAGCGGCACCGGTTAGTACCTGACTGTGAGTCAACTTCACGACCGTAAAAGTCACGGCGACCCGGATGAGGTGGATTGTAGAATTCCCAATCCGGCGGAACAAGTTTGAACCTTCATTTCTCGCCGCTCACAGGGTAATCGTTTCGGTTGAGAAATGCCACAATCGAGGCTTTAAAACATCATCAAGCTGCATTTGCCGACGCATCGCTACCTGCCGGAAGCAGCTTCGTCAGCAGGTCGACCGTCATCCGGGTTGCTCCCTGCTGTCGCAGAACCAGTTCGCGTGCCCGCTCACCGCGCTCTCGCCCAGCCTCGGGATGCGATAAGTAAAATTCAAGTCGCCGCCGCAATTCCGTCTCATCACCCACCACTTCCGCGGCGTCTCCCGCGAGCAGTAAATCGACAACATCTTTGAAGTTACGGGTATTCGGGCCGAAGGTGACCACGGCGGCGTAGGCAGCGGGTTCGATCATATTCTGCCCGCCACGATTGGTCAGGCTACCCCCCACAAAGGCGAAATCCGCCATCCCCCAGCAGGCGTTGAGTTCCCCCAGCGTGTCGAGCAGGAGAACCGGATCGTTGTCCGGCGAGGTCACTGGCGCGCTCGTCCCTTCCTTCACCGCACTACGTCGAATCAGCGAAAATCCTTCGCCTTCGATCAGACTGGCGACCTCCGCGAACCGTTCTTTGTGCCGTGGTACCACAACCAATCGCAGGCGGGGGAAATTCAATTTCAGCTGGCGATAGCTGTCGAGGGCATGTTTTTCTTCGGGAAACTGCGTACTGCCGGCGATGAATACGTATTCGCTCGCGGACAGGCCAAAGCCATCCCGAATCTCGGAAGTCCGTTCATTGTTCCGTTCGGTTTGCACCCCATCAAACTTGATCGACCCTGTGACATGCAGCCGGTCTTGCGGCGCGCCGAGGGACCGGAGTCGTTCCGCGTACAACTCGCTTTGCGTGGCCAGCAGGGAAAACGTAGGCAGGAGGCGACCCATGAGAGGCCGCAGTTTGCGGTAGCCCTTAAATGACTTCTCGCTGATGCGTCCATTGATCAGGGCGAGGGGAAGGCCGAGTCGTTCCGCCTCCAGAATCAGATTGGGCCACAGCTCGAGTTCGACCAGAACCATCAATTCCGGTCGCAGTCTCTTGAGCGCGCGGCGCACTGCCCAGCTGAAATCGAGCGGATAGTAGCAGACGTGGCAGTCGGGGAATTTCTCCTCGGCGACCCCTCTGCCCGTCGATGTCGTGCAACTGACAATGATCTCGTAACCGGGGTGTGCTTCGCGGAATCGCTTTACGATCTGTTGAAGCTGCAGAACTTCGCCCACGCTGACCGCATGAAACCAGACTGCGGGACATTGGAGGTCCCGTTCAGGAACGTTTCCCAACAGCTTTTCTGCCCACCCCTCGCGATATTTGCCGAGGGCGATGGCTCGATAGACGATGATCGGCGCGGCGACTACCAGTATCAGCAGATAACAGAGGTTACAACACCAGGTGAGCAGTCGGGACATCCTTCCCCTTCTCCCCGTTCGGGTTTTCGATAGATCGTTCAGGCTTCGGGGATCAGGCTCCGTGGCATTTCTTATACTTTTTACCCGAGCCGCACGGACACGGATCGTTCCGTCCGACTTTATCGTCGAAGTTGCGAATCGGATCGACCGCCGCCTGTTCCTGGCCCGTGCGTGCTGGCGGAGCATGGTCATCTTCGGTGTAACCACCGGGCGATACTGATGTCGCTTCTTCTTCGGGGGCCGCATGCGTTGTGGTGGAAATCTGCCACAGAGATCCAACAAAGCCCGGGCTCTCTTTTTCCATCCGAAAGATCGCTTCGGCGACTTGCTGGTTAATCCGATCCCACATCATCAGGAACGCCTTCCGGCCTTCCTTCTTGTATTCGACTTTGGGGTCCTTTTGTGCGTATCCCGACAGCCCGACGCTCGCGCGGAGGTGGTCCATGTGGTAGAGGTGATCTTTCCACGCACTGTCCACCACTTCCAGCAACAGCGAGAGTTCCGCCTGTCGCAGTTCCGGGCGATAGCGGAGGTCATACTGCCTCAGAATCTGCTGTTCGATTTCCTTCTCGTCCATTTCGAGAAGTTCAGTGGCTTTGAGATCACTGTTCAACGACTCGTTCGCCCATTTCGTCAGATCGGTGAGGGCATCCTGTTTCTGGCCGTTCTGTGAAGCATACGCCGCCTGCAGGTACTTGTTGGTCTGCTCCTGAATCGTCGACTCATTCACATAGAACTGTTTCGATTGTTCAAGCAGCAGTTGTTCGATTTCCTGCCGTGTGCGGGTACGGATCTCTTCGACATCCATCCGGCTCTGGAACCGGCCGTTCGCCCAGCGGACAAGCCCGTCCCGGTCGTAGCGTTCGCCACCCTGACCGTCTTCGGCGAGGAAATTCGCCATGCCCACCGCGACGGGGAAGCGAACTTCTTTTTCGTTGTACGCATCGCGCAAACGCTGTTTGACGAGAGCACTGATTTCGTTCGGTTCAAGGTCACGAATGTCATCGAGCTTGAGGTCGAGGAGGAACGCGCCATGTAACCAGCCGATCAATGTCTGCTTCGGCCATTCAGGCTCGAGGAAAACCCGCACCGGTGAGAAATCGAGTTTCTCCTGGGCTTTGCGGATGCGCTCCATCAGGTTTGTGTAGAGTTCTTCGCGACCGATCTTCTCAAGTTCACGATCGTTCGTGTTGAGGCCCCACCGCTGGTTGACCCAGCGCGACATGGCGATCCAGTTCCAGTCGGCTTTCGGGTCGCCTCCTTCCGGAAGGTTTTCTTCGATCTTGTCTTCAAGTTCGACTTCACTCTGAACGAGCGTCGTCTCCTTGAGGAAAGCGAAGAGCTGGTCCGGTTCCATCCCTTTCAAATTATGTGGCTCCGTCTGGATATCGAGCGTGCGCCGCAGCCATTCGCTGATCGTTTCCCAACGGTATTCGGGATTGAGGATTCGCGTGCAGGCGTCGTCCACCCGGCCATCGATCATCTCGAGGATGAGATCGCGGCAATTCGCTCCATCCAGAATATTCTGGCGGAACGCGTAGGTCCGTTTACGTTGCTCGTCCATCACCTCATCGTAGTCGAGCAGGTTTTTACGCTGATCGAAGTGACGTTCTTCAACGCGTTTTTGCGCTCCCTCAAGCTGGCGGGTGACGATCCGGCTTTCAATCGCTTCACCCTCTTTCATGCCGAGGCTGGTCAGCAGGTTCTTTACGCGATCCCCACCGAAGACACGCATCAGGCGGTCTTCGAGAGAGATAAAGAAGCGGCTGGAACCGGGGTCCCCCTGTCGACCGGCACGCCCACGAAGCTGCAGGTCGATGCGGCGTGAATCGTGTCGCTCGGAACCGATGACGTGAAGTCCGCCGAGTTCGGCGACTTCGTCCCCTTCTTTGTCCATCCCTTCGCGGACTTCGATCGATTGCGTCAAGCTGTCCCACTCATGTTTGGGAACGTCGAGTCGCGATTCGTATCTGCGACTCAGTTCTTCCCACGCGAGGTATTCGGGGTTACCGCCGAGGATGATGTCGGTACCACGACCGGCCATGTTCGTCGCAATCGTCACGGCCCCTTTTCGGCCTGCCTGGGCGATCAGCTCCGCCTCACGCTCCTGATGCTTCGCATTAAGCACGTTATGCGGAATTCCGTACCGCTCCAGTTGGTGACTGATCAGTTCCGAGTTCTCGATGGAGACTGTACCGACCAGCACGGGGCGGCCTTCTTTGTGAACATCGCGCACTTCCTGGGCAATGGCTTCCCATTTCTCTTTTTCCGAGCGGAAGATCACGTCCGGATAGTTGATGCGCTTCATTGGTCTGTTGGACGGAACGGAGATGACGTCGAGATTGTAGACTTTCCAGAACTCGTTCGCCTCCGTCATGGCGGTACCCGTCATACCGCAAAGCTTATTGTACAGCTTGAAGTAGTTCTGCAGGGTGATGGTGGCGAGGGTCTGGGTTTCGGATTTGATCTTCACCCCCTCCTTCGCCTGCACTGCCTGGTGCAGACCATCGCTCCACTGACGACCTTCCATCAGTCGACCGGTGAATTCGTCGACGATCACAACCTCGCCATTGCGGACGACGTAATCGATGTCCTTTTTGAAGATATGATGCGCACGCAGTGCGTTGTCGATGAGATGCGGCCATTCCAGGTTACCGACCGTATAGAACGAGTCGACCCCGGCAAGTTCTTCGGCGTAACGCATCCCGGCTTCGGTCATGTTGACCGACTTTTCTTTTTCCTTGACCTCGAAGTGCTCGTTCCGTTTCAGTTGCGCGGCGATCCGGTTGGCCTTCGGGTATTTCGTCACATCGTCATGCGCGGGGCCGGCGATGATCAGCGGCGTGCGTGATTCGTCGATGAGAATGTTGTCGATCTCGTCGATGATCGCGTAAGTCAGCGGCCCCTGGACCTGCAGTTCCTTCGTCGGTTTCATATTATCGCGGAGATAGTCGAAACCAAATTCGTTGTTCGTACCATAGGTAATATCGCAGGCATACGATTTCTGGCGTTGTTGCGGGGACATGTTCGATTGAATTGCCCCGACGGAGAGACCGAGGGCGGTGTGAACAGGTCCCATCCACTCCCGGTCACGCAGTGCGAGGTAGTCGTTCACCGTAATGACATGCACCGAGCCAGCGAGGGCGTTCAGATACGAAGGAAGTGTCGCGACCAGGGTTTTACCTTCCCCGGTGGACATCTCGGCGATCATGCCGTTGTGGAGAATGTGTCCCCCGACCATCTGCACGTCGTAGTGCCGCATTTTCAGGACGCGTTTACTCGATTCCCGCACGGCGGCGAATGCCTCCGGCAGCAGGTCGTCGAGGGTCTCGCCATCCGCGAGACGTCGCCGGAACTTCGTGGTACTCTCTTTGAGTTCCGCGTCGGTCAGCTTTTCCCATTCGGGTTCGAGGCTGTTGATCCGGTCGAGGGTCGATCCGGAGATGACGCTGGCCTTGCCCGACTTATCGCGAACGTATCCGATACGTTTAATCCGACGTTCGTTCGAGCTACCAAACAGGCCGGTAATGAATCTCTCAATGAATCCCGTCAGGGATCCAAGAAAGTCGCCGATTTTTTCTAAGAACTGCATAACTTGCTGACTTGTCGTCCGTCTAAAATAGATAAAAAAGCCGGGGCCAGATACGGACCGGTGAATCCACACCGTTCCGCAAGCACCGTTTCCCGTCACGGAGACGAAAGAATAAAAAATCCGAAATCGCAGAGGCAGGAGGAATTTCGGAGCGAAACCGGAGAGGTCCCGGAACTGCCATTTTTGCAGGTCGAGATCCGACGTAAATCAAACTTCACTCGCGTCTGGCATCCAACCAACGACAGGCGATCTGCCGCAACTTGTTCAATCAGACAAGTTTATTTGGTCTGAAATTGAGGGTCAATGCCGGTCGCCAGGCCCGGTCTCATGCCAACAGGATAAAATTCCCGCTTCCCTCCGTTCTATTTAGCAACATCGATACCAAATTGGCAGACCTGTCTCCTCGGCGCGCTGAGGACCATTTATTGCCCGCCATTCACAGACCAGGCAGCCGTCTGCTGCCGTGAGTCGCGACTTGCCCGGTTTTCCTTGTGACTTTTCCGAAAAACCGGTGTAGTCCTGGTAGCAATTCAATGTTTGACGAACCTATAAATTGAAATCACTGATCCAAACCCTCTGGCGTAGTGGCTCTTAGGTGATTCCTCTCACCCCTTTGGTGTACGCCTCCTGAAGACCGCTGCTGATTGATACCTTGCACGGTACTCGAACTGCTGCCCGAAGCGTTCTACCTGAGTACCGATGTCGATCACCCCGTTTCTCCCCTTCTTTTCGCCGGTTTGCTCGAAATCCGATCCCCATTCGGCAGCTCTCTGCATACTCTTGCACATGCGCCCGATCTGGATTCGCGTTGTTAGCGAATAATCCAGGTCCGAACCGGCCTGACAGAACTTCGCGTCCGAATCCCTAACCGTGAGATGAATCGATGTCTCCGAAAAGTCCGTCGTCACGTATCCAACCGAATCTGCTGCGGCGGTTGAACGAGCGGATGGCGATCGAAATTCTGCAGAAGAACGGCCCGTGCTCGCGCGCGGACCTGACCCGCCTGATGGGAATCAGCCCGCCGACGGCCTCCAAAACCGTCGCTTCATTGCTGTCTCAGGGGTTGGTGGAAGAGGTGAACGCGCAGCAGACTACGCTCGGTCGACCGGGCAAATTGCTGCGATTTTCTTCGACGAAGAAGCAGGTGATAGGAGTGGTGCTCGACATCCGCAAATGCTGGGTCGGCATGTGTGGCTTTGATGGCATCATTTCAGAGCAGAACAGTCATTATTTCGCAACCCCCGCCACGTACGAAGAACTGCTCGACACGATCGAAGATCGCATCAGGCTCTTGATGGCGAACTGCGATTCCACCGTGGGAGTCGGTATTTCCGCACCCGGCTTGACGAACTCGGTCGATCAACGCACCGTCTTTTCACCGAATCTTCATATGACCGATGGCCGTACTCCGGGACTGGATATGTCGAAGCGGCTGGGGGTGGACTGCATCTTGTTTCAGGAAATGCACGCGTTGTCACTGGGAGAACGGCGTTTTGGTGCGGCTCAGGGTTTAAATGATTTCGCGATCATCGACATCTCGACCGGTTTGGGACTCGGCGTCTTCAGTGGCGGACGTCTGCTTGAAGGTCATCATGGCATGGCCGGGGAACTGGGGCATATCACGGTGGACCGAAATGGCCTGCTGTGCGGTTGTGGGAATCGAGGGTGTCTGGAGACAGTCGCCTCAGACGAAGGCTTCCTGAGGCAGGTCAGCGTTAATTATGAGAAATCGTTGGATTTAGAAACATTCAGGCAGTTGGTGAGTTCCGGACAGCTCCGTCCCAATCCTGAAATTGAAAGTTATTCTGAGTATCTGGCCATCGCGATCGCTTCGGTACTCAATATCTTCAACCCGTCGCACCTGTTTGTACACGGACATCTGTTCGATGTGATCGACAACCTCTGGCAGAAAACCATCAAACACGCGCGGGAGCGGACGCTGGTTCCCCCCTTTCAGAACTGTGAAATCGTACATGCAAAGGGAAACAAAGAAATCGGTGCAATTGCCGGAATCATCGAACATTACATGACGACCCTTGCCCCCGCCCTCGAAAACTAGCATGCTGGAAGAGACGACACCGCGAAATATCGCGGTTCTTTTGTTCCCTGAATCGTTCGAACACCGAGACTGCATTCTGAACTTATGATGATTTCCACTCCGCTCCAACGTATTTCCCTGTTCTCCATCTGTCTTTTTACTCTGGCGTTTACTCCGACGGCCCATGCCGGTTGGGAAGCGGGTGTCGCCAAGGTTGTCATCACCCCCGAGCAGAGTATGTGGATGGGCGGCTACGCCTCGCGCAAGACTCCTTCGGAGGGAGTGCTGCAGGACCTCTACGCGAAAGCGCTGACGTTGGCGGACGACAATGGGCACAAGGTCGTGATCGTGACAACCGACCTCGTCGGTATTCCGCGAACCACCCGCGAAAATGTCGTTGCGGCGGTCACCCAGAAACATGGCCTGCAGCCCGACCAGATCCTGCTCAATGCATCGCACACCCATTGTGGTCCCGAACTGCGTCCGTCGAAATCGACGATCTATGATCTCGATCCCGCCATAGCCGCACAAAGTCTTGAATACCTGCAGCAACTCGAAGCAAAAATCGTGCAAGCCATTGCCGAGAGCCTGCAGGATCTGGAACCGGTGGAAGTTTCGTACTCGTTCGGTCGCGCCGGCTTTGCGATGAATCGCCGGTACCCCATGCCTGATGGATCGTACAAGAACAGCCCCTACCCCGAAGGGCCAGTGCAGCATCAGGTACCCGTGCTGGCGGTTAATACAGCCGAAGGGGGACTCAAAGCCCTGCTTTTCGGCTATGCCTGTCATAACACCACGACGGGGATCATGAAATTTAATGGGGACTACGCCGGATTCGCCCAGGCGGATCTGGAGGAATCCCATCCCGGCACCGTCGCTCTCTTCATGGCGGGCTGTGGTGGCGATCAAAATCCTTATCCCCGTTACGATGAAAAATACCTGCCGCTGCAAGGCACCGCCCTCGCGCTCGCTGTCGAGACAGCCCTGCAGGATATCCGCCCCGTGAAGCTCTCAGGCGACATCCAGACCCGGTTGAGCGAAGTCCCTGTGGAATTTGCCCATATTCCCGACCGCGCGGAACTGGAGGCGCAGTTGGAAGACAAGAATGTCTATATCCGCCGCCATGCCCGGCTGATGCTGGATCATCTTGACACGGAAGGAACCATCGCCTCCGAATACCCCTACATGGTGCAATGTCTCCAACTGGGTGAGGAATTGACACTCTTCGCGCTCGCGGGTGAGGTTGTCGTCGACTACGACCACCTGATTCGCGATCTGCTCCCCGCCGAAAACCTGTGGATCGCCGGATATTCGAACGATGTGTTCGGCTACGTTACCAGCCTGCGGGTTCTCAAGGAGGGGGGCTACGAAGCCGGTGGCGCCATGATCTATGTCGATATGCCCGGTCCCTTCGCCGAATCGATCGAGGAGCGGATTCTGGGGGAAGTCAAAAGACTGTACGACGATCTCGAAAAGCAGGCTCCGCAGCCGTAATCGGGCTTCCGTTGTTGGGCGATCTGTGCTATGAAATCCGTCCTAAACAGGTTCTCCCTCTCCATTTACCGAGGTGAGGCGGCACTGAGGCCTCCTCTGCAGAACCGACTCAATGCACATCATCCGCCATAGTCACCTGACATAATTGAATATCCCGGCCGCGCAAAAGGAGTTGCCCAGATGGAATTTGCTGAGTTTGTCAAAGGGGTTCGTTTCCGGTTTCTGCAGCCCGAGCGTCCCCGTCCCAGCGGTTTCCGCGGTCTCGCCACACTTCTGCGTAAGGTTGGTCTCCACCTTGAGGTGATGAACACCGTCCTTCCCGAACAGGACGACGAACTCAAGGCACGCTTCAAACGGATCTGCAAAATCCCCCGCATGTCGACGTTCGCCATCGGGGCGATGATCAACAGGGCGGTCAGTTCGCTGCCGGAGGGACAGGTCTACCTCAATATCGGCGTGTGGAACGGATTCACTTATTTCAGCGGCGTCGTCGGCAATGAAGGCAAGCGGTGCATTGGCGTCGACGACTTCTCGCACAAAAACTCACCGTCGGAGGCGTTCCTCGAACGGTTTGAAAAATTCAAAGGACCGAACGACGAGTTCATCGAGTCCGACTTCCGCGAGTACTTCAAGCGGGAAGAGCACGAACCGATCGGCGTTTACCTGTTCGACGGGCCGCACTCTTACGAAGACCAGTGGGACGGCCTGGAACTGGCCGAGCCTTTCTTCGCCGACAACTGCATTATCCTCGTCGATGATTGCAACTGGGAACAGGTCTCCGGTGCGAACCTCGACTTCATGCGGAAGAGTAAGAACGAATATAAGCTGATCCTCGACTGCCGCACCCCCAAAAGCGGCCATCCCACCTGGTGGAACGGCTTCATGGTCTTCCAACTCCAGGGCCGCAACGTTAACAGTAAGCTCAAACGCCAGACAAACGCAGCGTAAGCTCTTTGCATTTAATCAAAACAAAAAATCCACCGCTGAAAACTCATCGGTGGATTTTTTTATTGGTCATATAGGGTGGCTCAGACGATCTCGTCAGAGTCGTCTGGGGGCCGACAGGCACAAGCGGTGAGGGATGTTGATTCTCTCTAAATGCCCAAACTGACTTCGCCCATCGCTGCGCGACCCGAACAACGCGAAAATGACATTGTGCGGCCTGCCCCGACTGTATCGGGTGATACCGCGTCGAAATCACGGGTAGCCCCGTACAATCGCGAAGCGTTGTGCGGGGTGCGTGTCTTAATTCATTTTTTTACCGCAGATGGACACGGATCGGCACAGATAACCTGGCGGACTCTATCGCGAAGCAGCGAATGATCGTTCTTTGATCTCCACAGGTCTATCTCTGAAGATTCTGCCGCCAGATAAGTGACATCGTTTTCGTCGGTGTCAATCTGTGGGCCCCAACCTGAAATTGCACTCAGCCAATCGCTGCGCGACCCGCACGACACTTCGTGATCGTACGGGCTAACCGATTCTGGAACCGGACAACGCTGGCGCGATTGTCTGGGCTGCCCTGCTTCGTGTCTTCGAGGCTTCGAGTTAAAATGAAACGGCACGAAGAGCCAATACCTACGACAACAACATCTCCAGATCCTCGGTCGTCAGGTTGCTCATCAGGCTGCCTTCGGCTTCGAGGATCGCTTCCGCCAGATCCCGTTTCTTCGACTGCAGTTCAGAGATCTTCTCTTCGACGGTTCCGCGACAGATCAGGCGGTAGGCGAAGACCTGTTTGGTCTGACCGACGCGGTGAGCACGGTCGATTGCCTGGGCTTCGACGGCCGGGTTCCACCACGGGTCGAGCAGAAAGACGTATTCCGCCGCCGTCAGGTTGAGACCGAGGCCCCCCGCCTTCAAACTGATGAGGAAGACCGGACAATCAGGGTCATCCTGGAACCGGTTCACGCATTCTTCGCGTTTGCGGGTCTTGCCGTCGAGGTACTCGTACTTGATGTTCTGCTTGTCGAGGTGGTCCTTGACGATCGAGAGCATGCTGGTGAACTGCGAGAAGACGAGGGCCTTGTGCCCTTCCATCGCCAGTTCCTCGAGATGCGGAATCAGCACCTTGAGCTTGGCACTCGCTTTGGCCCGGTGGGCCTTCTTGAGAAGACCTGGATGACAGGCCGCCTGTCGCAGGCGGAGCAGCGCTTCGAGCACGTGCATTTTCGACTTCGAGATACCCTGTTCGGCAATCAAACCGAGCAGCGAATCGCGATAGTGATCGCGGAGCTCGTCGTAAAGTTCGTTCTGCTCCTTGTCCATTTCGCAGTAAATCGTCTGTTCGATTTTCTCGGGGAGTTCCGAGGCCACTTCCTGCTTGGTTCGCCGCAGAATGAACGGACGCAGACCTTTGGCGAGGATCGCCTTCGTCTGTTCGTTGCCCGTTCCGGAAGAGACCGTCTTGAACAGAGAGCTTCGCCCGAGCATCCCCGGGTTCAGGAACTCGAAGATCGACCAGAGGTCGCCCAGGTGGTTTTCGATCGGCGTACCCGAAAGGGCAATACGATGTTTGGCATTGAGTAACCGCACCGCCTTGGCGACCTGCGACCCCGGGTTCTTGATCGTCTGGGCTTCGTCGAGCACCACGTAAGAGAACGCCTTCTCACGAAGTTTGAGCACATCGCGGCGAGTCGTGCCGTAGGTCGTGAGAATCAGGTCGTACTTATCGAAATCCTCAAGCAGAGCTTCCCTGTCGAGGCCGGTGTACTCGAGTACTTTCAGTTGCGGTGTGAAGCGGTTCGCTTCCGATTTCCAGTTGAAAAGGAGTGACTTCGGCACGACGATCAGTGTCGGCGGATTCTCGTGATCCTGCTGGTGCCAATTCGAAAGGAGCGCGAGCAGCTGAACCGTCTTCCCGAGACCCATGTCGTCAGCAAGACAGCCTCCAAAACTGAAGTCCTGCAGAAAGTTGAGCCAGCCGAGACCTTCCCGTTGATAACCACGAAGATCGCCGTGGAAATTTGCCGGAGCCAGCACTTCCTGGACCCCTTCGAAAGTCTTGAACCGGTCACGCAAATCGGTGAACTGGTCGTCGTAGCTGACGGTTTCCTGGGCGCTGAGCAGTGCGTCAAGAAGTCCGACCTGGTTCTTGTCGAACTTCATGTGTTCGTCTTCCGCCATGCCGAGGTTCGCGAGCAGACCAAACTGCCGCGCCCATTCTTCGGGAATGATCCCGAGCGAGCCGTCATCGAGGCGAATCGTGTTGTCCCCGCGGGCGATGGCGGAGAGCAAGTCCGGGAACGAGGCGCGACGACCATCGAAATCGAAGTCGGCGTGCAGTTCGAACCAGTCGATGTTCGTGTCGACGCGAAAGGTCAGGTTGCCTGACTGGCGGACTTTCTTGTCGTCCGCAAGGACCTGCCAGCTGTCATCGATGAGATGGCGAACGGCGGGGCCAAGCTGCACGGGCGAAATCTCGACGTCCGCTGTCTGATTCGCACCCGAGAGAACGCGGCGGAAACCGGCCGAGTGCAATTGCTGAAAGGCATTCTCTTCGTATTCCCGATTCCGGACCAGGCAGA
The DNA here is from genome assembly GCA_002702685.1 of Planctomyces sp. Classification (GTDB taxonomy): domain Bacteria; phylum Planctomycetota; class Planctomycetia; order Planctomycetales; family Planctomycetaceae; genus Polystyrenella. The sequence goes on along the minus strand of PABD01000106.1, from coordinate 4,789 downwards.
CTTCCGCTTCGGGATCGACAATCGCCCAGTTGCGCTGGCGCGCTTCGACGATCGTGCCGTCATAGTCGAACTGCACGTTGCCGCGCAAGGTTTCCGACTTCCAACGGCGACCTGACGGGGTCGTCAATCGAAGGATAAATTTGGGATTGCCGGTGATCTCTTCCAGTTTGAGCTCGGAAGGAATATGCAACCGGGGAACTTCCGGGATCTCATAGAGCAGGCTGACAAAGTCTTTCTCATCGTCGGCGGGAATGATGACTTTGTGATCCTGCTGGAACAGTTCCATCCATTCGAAGGCGTCGTAGTCGCGCAGCTTCGAAAGTTTGTTGCCAATGAGGACGAGTCCGCCGGGAATCAGGAGATCCGCTTCGGACAGCGGCATCCGTTTCCCTTCCCGTTCGAGTTCCCCGATCAACTCCCAGTCGCCATCGGCGTTGGATTCCATTTCGATGCTGAAATCCCAGATGCGCTCCGGCTGCCATTTGATCGGGCTGGTGACGGGCGAGTTGAACAGGCGGAAGCGGCCTGATTCGGCCAGCATCGGCAGCAGCAGATCGCAGAGTTCATAACCGACGGCAAATCGGTAGGCGAGGTACTGCGTATCGGCCTGGTTCGAGGGAGCCCCCGCTTTTTCGGGTGTCCCTCCGAGCAGATAGGTCAGGATTTTACGGTCGAGGGAGTTTTCAACGTCGGCCAACTGGCTCAGTTTCAGTTTGAGCGGCTTTTCTTTCCCCCAGCTGTTATCGGCCCGACGCTGTCGCTGCGAGGTTTGAATCAACAGGGCTCCCGCTTCGCCCGAAGCGGCCACATCGAGTTCGTACAGGATTTCGCGGGACTTGCTCGGGGCGCGCGAGGTTTCGTGACGCGTCAACAGCGCTTCGCGGATTTTGAGGAGGTCTGTCTCCCAGGGACGTGTCCGTTTGCGCGGCGGCGCGGCGGCAACGGAGGATTCTTTTTTGGTCGTGGTGATTCCCGAAATCAGCTGATTGATGTCGGGTTCGTCGTCCCAGTCGTCATCGTCGATTAATCGAAATTCGACTTCTGTTCCATTGAAGGGGGGATAGAAACCGGGGCGAATCGTCGAGGGGACGATCCCTTCGTGTTCCGCGCACAGAATCGTCGCCCAGAGATGGCGACAGGTCGGTTTATCCAGGTGGGTGGAACAACTGCAGTAAAGCTTGACTCCGCTCTCGATCCGGCTGATCTGAGTCTGGAATTCAACGGAACTGGGGGAATCGCGCACGGTGCCGAAAATGTTGTCCGCGGTTGCCCGCGAAATGGCCACCCGTTCTGTTTCCAGATAAGAAGCCCCCCGAAATCGTATGTCGCCTCGAAATTGTGACTCCAGAATGTCTGACAGTGCCATTGAGGACGCAAAACCTTTCGCATTATCTATCGCAATCGCCTGATCGCATCCCTGCTTCGTTTCCCCGAGTTGAACGGAACCAGGTTCAATTCAACTGGAATGGATTCCAAGGGCTGCTCAGGCAGAATTCTCCATTATCCACGGACGCGTGTTGGTTAAAAACACGACGTCGCGATGCGATCGCCCAGCACAGGCGCGCATTCGCCGAGGGTAACGGATTCCCGTCACTGCTGACCAGTCCGAAATCGATCGATTTCTGCTTTCGTTTTCAAATCGAAATGACTTCATTTGGACTTTTGAGAAAAGTCATTTCTTTCGACGTAGGCAAGAATGGAAAAGGAGCTATAATGTTTGGTTTCGGCTTCTTTTTGTCACGCGCGCTCGGCTCGGCATACGCTCTTTCGCGGTATCGATTGCCGTCTTTTTTCGTTCATTGTCATCATAAAACAGACCCCTCGTTGGTCCCTCAGTCTCCGTCGGATAAGAATTTAAAAGATGAATACCACCAGCATGGGGACCATGTCGCCCGCCCAGGTCCGGGAATGGATTTCCGGCAACGTTCCGATCGCCGAATACCGCGATAAACGCGTATTACTGATTGTTCCGGACGCCACCCGCACCGCCCCCCTCCCCCTTCTCTTTGAAGCTCTCGTTGAACGCCTGCGGCCGGTTGCCAGTAAGATCGATTTCCTCATCGCGCTCGGAACGCACCCGGCCATGACGGAGACTCAGATTTGCAATCTTTTCGGTCTCAGTTCTGAGGAACGCACAGACCATTACGGCGATATCGGCATCTTCAACCACGAATGGGATAACCCGAACGAACTGTCCGAAATCGGTGTACTGACAGAAGAGCAGACACACCGGATTTCCGGCGGACTGATCTCGATGGAAGTGCCTGTGGAGATCAACAGGCGGATTCATGACTATGACAGCCTGCTGGTGGTCGGGCCCGTCTTTCCGCACGAAGTCGTCGGTTTCTCCGGTGGTAACAAATACTTCTTTCCCGGCATTTCCGGGCCGAAACTGCTCAACTTCTTCCATTGGCTCGGGGCCCTGATCACCAACGTCGGCATTATCGGCATCAAAGGGACGCCAGTCCGGCAGGTGGTGAATCTCGCTGCGGAGATGATCCCGGTCGAACGCCGTTGCCTCTCCTTCGTCGTTGCTCCCGATGCCAGCCTCTACGGCATGTTTTACGGTTCCCCGGAATCCGCCTGGGAACAGGCCGCGGATTTGTCGTCCAGGGTCCACATCATCCGCAAACCGAAGCCGTTTCAGCAGGTTCTCTCCTGCGCGCCGCCGATGTATGACGAATTGTGGGTGGCGGGAAAATGTATGTACAAGCTCGAACCGGTTGTCGCGGACGGCGGGGAGCTCATCATCTATGCTCCCCACATGCACGATATTTCGATTACGCACGGTCACCTGATCGAAGAAGTCGGTTACCACGTGCGTGACTACTTCACGAAGCAGTGGGACAAGTTCAAGCATCTGCCGTGGGGCGTGCTCGCGCATTCGACGCATGTTCGCGGTGGCGGCACGTATGAAGACGGCGTGGAAAAACCACGCGTGAAGCTGACGCTCGCCACCGGACTCTCACCGCATGTGTGCGAGAAGATCAACGTCGGCTACCGCGATCCCGCGACGATCGACGTCGAATCGTTCGCCAACCGGGAGGAAGAAGGAATTCTGCTGGTGCGGAAAGCGGGCGAGCAATTGTACCGGTTGGAAGGTGAATAACCGGCCCTTCCAAATAGAGTTTAAGTCCGTCGGGCGATCGTCCGATACAAACATTCGTCGCCCGCAAAAGCGAGCGCCGGAAGGCCCCCGGGGGACCCTCCGGTATCCGCTTTCGACGGTGTCCTTCGGTCAAATGAGACGCCTAACTCATTAGATCATCAGGGTTTTGGGGATTTCTCGGAACTTTTTGATCTCGGTAAGTTGACCAAGGTAAATCAAACGTTAAAATCTGACTCGTCACCGGCGGCAAGTAAATTACCGTCAGCGACATCCCAGTAAAATGGGGCCGTAGCTCAATTGGTTAGAGTACCGGACTGTCGATCCGGGGGTTGCGGGTTCAAGTCCCGTCGGCCTCGCTTAGCGTCACTCGATGACAAGAGATGACAAACGCTGTCAAACCCCTGCTTTTGCAGGGGTTTTTTTATTGTATCCGCCTCGTCGTCTCCTGCCTTTGCACGGTCAGCCGTTGCCGTTGATTGACATTCAATGTCAGAATTCCGTGCAACCATTCGTGCAACCACGGGAGCATCGCTCGACGACTCGCCATTCAGGAAGATGTCACGAAGTGACGGCATCGTTTCCAGAGCTTCCGACTTTGCATTCGCTTGGATATGAGTGTAGCGGTCCATTGTCAGCTTGATGGTGGAGTGCCGCGCCAGTACCTGGGCCGTCTTCGGATGAACTCCCGCTTGTGCCAGGTCACTGATGAACTGGTGGCGGAGGGAATGGAAGTCGAAATATCGCCCTTCCTCATCGCGATAGGGAATCATCGCCGCTTTGAGGTCGCCCCGTAGCATCTCGGCGGCGTCTTCTGCCCAGGTCCCGGGCCAGACGGCTTCTTGTCGGCCCCGCTTATTGAGCCACTCAGACAGCAGCGTGGCAAGGTCTTTCCGGATAGGTTGGTTTTCCCGTTCGCGGCGTTTGCTGAAGGCAGCTTCGAGGATGATATGCGGGTGATCCTCGTCCAGTCGGAATGACTTGGTTGTCAGGCTCGCCAATTCTGACGCTCTGAAGCCGGTCTGGCTCGCGACCAGGTAAAGAAAAGCCCGGTCCTGTCCGCATAGCCCTCGGAAGACTTCTTCGCTCGCGCTGGTTCTCCATATCAAATCCTGAAAGACGTTCGTCGGCAATGCCCTTCTCTCTCGCCGGATATCAACATCGGTACGGACGTACGACAAATAGGCGAAGCGGTTTTCCGGGCATCGTCGATCACGTACAAGCCAGGTTGCAAACGACTTGATTGCTCTGATGTAATGATTGCGAGTCGCCGGAGACATCCCCCTCGTTTTGCTGTCCCGTTCTTTCAGCCATCTGTCAATTGCGGCGAGGTCGTTGGCGGTTCTAGGCTTGATCGGTGCGCCTTGTTTTCTCCAATAGGTCACCGTTCGCTCGGCGACGTCAAACACCGCTCCTATCTCTGCATAACTTCGCGCGGTTCCGGACGGCCTTTTCGTCGGCCCTGTCGGATTATTTCTGCCTTTCTGTGCTTCGGCCAACCATTCGCCGACTCGATTCGGCGACAGGTCATCGAGTCTTTCAAAGCGACATTCGTTGAAGACGGTCTGGAGACGCGAGATCGTCAGGGTATTGTGATCGGCGGTGTTCCCTTTCGATTCCAGATACCGCTGGTAGTCCCGTACGTGTTGTTCGAGAGGAGAGTTCCTGTGTTGTTCAAACGGG
>PABD01000105.1 GCA_002702685.1 Planctomyces sp. | reverse complement strand
GTGGGTTGATTCCACCTCTACCGACAGCCCAGCTGATCTCTCAATGCATTTCCATGTCGGCGGTCAAATTCAGACATTCGATTCGGCGGGCTCTTCTTTCGGTTCCGCAGGCTGTTCTTCAGAAGATTCCTCAGCGGGCGCCGCTTCTTCAGGAGCTTCTTTCTTCTGCTCTTTGAGCCGTTCTCTCATAGGACGCCGGGGAGGTTTGAACTCTTCCTTCGATAGAGCGCCGTCCCCATCCTTGTCCATCTCTGAGAGATGCTCTTTCAGGCGTTCGGGAGCTTCGTCCGCACTGATCTTCCCATCTTTGTTTTCATCAAATCGGGTGAAGAAGAATTCGTGGAGTTTTTCGGGATCCATCCGCTCTCCACCCGGACCACCACGCAGACCGCGTCCGCTAGCTCCACCTCGTCCCGGACCGGCTTCACCCTCAGGACGTCCACCGCGGCGGCCAAATCCTTCGCGACGGGGGCCATTCTCTCCTTTGCCTGCTCCGTCGGGACGTTTGCCACGCGCGCCGGCAGCACGCATTTTTTCACTGTCCTTTTTGTCACCGGCTTTCTTATCGCCGGCTTTCTGGTCGCCTTTCATTTCATCGCCGCGCTTTTTCTTGCCGTGCATTTCCGGCTTTCCGGGTTTTGCATCCTTCTTGTCGCCCTGTTCCGGCTTTTCGAATTTGATCTTGCCGATCATTTCGGGGATGCTGATCTGGCCGTCCGAGTCCTTGTCGAGATCAGCGAACTTCTCCACGAGAGTCGCCGCTTCGTCCTTGCTCAGCTTCATGTCCGCATTGGCGTCGAGTGTTTTCAACAGGCCCCCTTCGACTTCCATCTTGGGTGGTTTGAACTCACTGCGGCGTCCGAAGCCAGCGAACTTACCAAAACCACGATGGTGCTCACCCGGTTTGGGTCCGTGCCCCATTCGGCCGTGGTCCATTTTGCCGTGATCGTGTCCACGGTGTCCAAAGTGACTTCTGCCGTGCCCCCACTCTTTGTGATCGTGACGATCCGGTTTGCAGAACGGGCAGTCGCCTTTACCTTTGTCATGACCTTTACCACTGTGATGGCCTTCGTTGCGACCGAAGCGACCTTTGCCGGGACCCCGATCATGGCTGCGGTGTCCCCAATGAGATTCACCATGATCGCCTTTTGTCATGGAGGCGAAATGGCCTTTCCCATGATGGCGTCCGAAACCATGATGACCGAAGTGGCCTTTGCCATGCTCTCGGCCATGCCCACGATGAGCCCAGTGCGATTTGCCATGCTCACGACCTTTACCGCGTCCCCAATGGCCTTTGCCATGATCACGATCATGTCCGCGGTGTCTCCATTGCGATTTGCCGTGTTCGCGGCCCTTCATGGAAGCGAAGTGACCTTTGCCGTGGTGACGTCCAAATCCACGATCGCCCCAGTGGCCCCGATGATGGCTGTCCTGATCGCCGCGACCGAAGTCCTTTTTACAGAATGGGCAATCGTGTCCACCACCGAAATGTTCTTTACCATGATCGCGGCCTTTGCCTCGACCGAAGTGGCCCTTACCGTGTTCGCGTTTTCCGTGATCGCGTTCATGGGCGAAATGTCCCCAGTGAGGTTTCCCCTCTCGACGACCATGTCCGCGATCACCCCAATGCCCCTGGTGGTGTCCACGACCTTCGCCATGTCCAAAGTGACCTTTGCCATGGTCGCGACCGTGACCACGATGTGCGAATCCATGGCGGCCATGATCGCCATGACCATGTTTACCGAAGCGAGGTCCTTTGTCCTCATCTTCTTTGTCTTTGCCTTCGGATTTCGCTTTCTCCATGCGTTCTTTATGCATGGCGGCGAAGCGTTCCTTCATTTTTTCGAAGGCGGCCTTCATGTCGTCCGCCGTGATCTCGGTCTGTCCCTCTTTGAGCATCCGTTGCATACGTTCGGGAATCTCATCGCCGGTCAGTTTTCCATCTTCGTTTTTGTCGAGATGTTTAATGATCGCTTCCGGATCGGGGCGTTTGATTTCCATCAAACGAGGCCCTTTACCCATGCGGCCAGCGAATTTTGAAGGCTGTTTCCTTTCGCCTTTCATTTTTTCGGGGCCAGCCTGTTTGCCTTTGTCTTTTCTGTCGGCTATCGGTCTTTTGCCCTCTTTCCTGTCAGCCTTCTTCCCTTTTTTCCGGGCCTCTTTTTTATCTTTCTTCTTACCGGATTTCTTGCCCGCCTTTTTGTCTGATTTCTTTTCAGCGGCGGCGACTTCCGGTTTTGCTTCCTCGTCTGCGTTTACCGCCAGCGCTTCTTCCGCGGCCATCGTTTCCACAGCAGTCGCAGAGACATCCGTCGTCTGTACTGAGAGCTCTGCTTCCTCTCTCGAACCGATTTCGTCCCGGGTAATGGCGCCATCACCATTCCGGTCGAGACTTGCGAAAAGCAAGTCGTTTATGGTGGGGGCATCTTCTGCGTGGACTGGCTGATTGGCCATGGCCATGACCAGCAGACCACAGCTGATCAAGCTCGCGACTTTGATTAACTTCATCAATATTACTCCTGGTAATCTTTACTGCTGTCTACAACAGAAAGCACGTGGTGACAGACCCTCAGCGGTGCGTCTTCGTCGCCAAGCGAGGGCGAATGAAGCATCGTAAATCCCGGAATGTTGCCTTCAGCAACCTTACGTCGGGGAAGCGTCTCCTCCTTCGGGAAGATTCAGGCCGCAAGCCCGGGGGGGAACAGCGCGTACCAGTTCGAAGTGGAACGACTTTCTAACTTAACCCTGGCGGGTAGTGAAAGTAGCGGTCACTTTATGAAAAAAAGAGGATCGCAGCGGCAATCGGGAAAACCGGTGGATTGGGATCGATGCGACCCGCACCATAACCGACCGGATATGAACATCTACACACTTCTCTTCAGCCAGTGCGAACTGCGCGGGGAGCAAACAGCGCAGGGAGCAAACAGCGCAGGGAGCAAAGCGAGTTCAAAAAGAGGGCGGCCCCGAAGTGGTGAAAGGAGACGAAAGTGAAGGGGCCGCCCCGGCAAAGTTGAAAAGGGTTACGTCAATTAGCGAATTGACTGGAATTGTTTGGAGTTCTCCGAAGCGATCAGAGAGAACTCATCCACTTGGTATCTTTCGGCAAACAAATTCCTCCTTTTACTGAGACGTTTCGAGCCCGCCTGGAGGTCCCTTCTCATGAGGGCGAGCCGGAAAAACTCGCTGACTGATCCATCAATCAGAATCCCACACTTCTACTATCTCCAATTTGGCGAAACCTTCAAGGAGATTTTGCAGATTTTTCATCGTTTCCAGAACTGCGAAAAAATTCATTGATTCAACAACTTGTCCCGTGGCCCGGAGGCCGCATACGGTCCGCATCCGTCACCTGGACAACTTCTCGAAAAACAGACGCAAAATAAGTGCGGAGCAGATACAACCGGGGATGATGAGCAAGGTCATCCACACAGAAAGATTCACTTGCTCAGCATCAATCCGCTTGAATGCGCGTAACCAAGGCATGGAGTTGTATCGATGAACTCACGAACGACAACGACTTGCCGAAGAGCAATAATCAACGGGCATAAAAAAAGACTGGTCATGTTACCAGCCGAGTGACATATTCGTTTCGATCGCCCGTTGGGCTTCTTGAATATCCGATCCAGTGTCGAGCATGTAGAGGCGAATCGCGTGAATCTTGTCCCCGCGTGCCCGACTCAGACAATCGCGAGCCGTGTCACAGGGTTCTGCTTGAGATGAGATGCCAAGCAGGCTTTTCGAGATAACCCAGATGTCTCGCGGTCGTTTCGTTACCCGGACAACTTCTTCATCGGGGTAATGACCGCCAGCGATCTCCCGAGCTTCATCGGACGACTCCGCCCAACCAATCATGATGTGCTGATTGGTCTCGATTTCATACAGTGGCATGGCAGCATCCTTTCGAATTGAACAACAAATAATCTGAATGGGTGTGACTATTCTGAAGTGGTATTTCACACTCTGATGCTAGAGATGCAGTGCTGAATATGCAGTGATGCCATAGAGAGAGCTGGATGATTTTCTGATGAAATTCGAAACAATTTTTCATTTTCATCCCCATCATCCAGCATCAAGTTTAGCCTGCGAAACTTCAGAGTGGCAAGGATTCTCTCCGTGAATTCATTCACTCAGGGAAATCCGTGAGAATCGCCGACCTAAGGTTGACAGCTTCCGCAAATCTTCTCCCGCTTGTCTGACAGAACCACCCCCTCTGGCCATTAAATTCGCCCCCCGGGATCATGCGGTGGGGCCGAATCGCCAGAAACGGTAAGCATTTGCGCCGAGGATCTTCCGCTGATCCTCTTCCGTCAGGAACGTCAGATGCTTTCGAACCAGGTCAAGTTCCTCTTCGACGGTTGGTCGGTTGTAGTGGGCTCGCGAGGTTCCCGGAAAGCCCGTTCCCCACATCATCCGGTCAGTTCCGAATGCCTCGCACACCCGCTGAACGAAGGGGAACGAATCCGCGTAGGGATATTCCTTCGTCAACGACATGGTGCTCATTTCCGATAGTTTGCACGAGACGTTCGGATATTCCGACAGGCGGAGCAGCTTTTCGAACTCTTCCTCCGTATTCTCCTTCTCGATATCCAGATAGGCGAAATGATCAATCGCGATTTTTACTTCCGGATATTCTTTCACCATGACTTCCAGCTTGGGGAGTTGATGCGTTTTGATGAAGAAGTTGAAGACAGCTTTCAGGTCACTGGCGCGCTGCCACATCTGGTGATGTGCCTCGGACGTGATCCAGTCATCCTTGTCCTGGTAGTAGATTGCGCTCATACGCATCCCATGCAATCCCCGTTCTTCGATCCAGTAGGTCAGCTTGTCAGCAACTTGCGGATCCTCAGGATCGATAAGTCCCTGCGTACGGAACCGATCGGGGTACATCTGCTGCACGTCGGCGACATAGTTGTTGTCCCAGCCGTGATAGATCACCTGCACGATCACACAATGAGCAATCCCATGCTGGTCCATCTCTTCAATCAGGATCTCCGCAGTCCCCTCCGCTTCGGGCTCGTTAGTACCGGCCTTCACCGGGTACGTCTCGAAGTCATTCGCCCAGATATGCATGTGCGTATCGACAAGGGGAGAGGCGGGCGCTGCTCGGGGCGTTGAGGCGGAAACGGTTTCCCCAACCGGCGTCGCGGCTTCCTCGCTGCAACCACCGAGACCGAGCAGAGTCGTCGTCGCTGCGAGGCTCCCCACCAGAAAGTCGCGGCGTCCAAGCAGATGGGAAGACGAGGAGGATCGGTCCGGACAAGATGCAGACATGGCGATATCGACTTTCAATGAAAGCGGCAGGTAAGAGGCCATTTCGCCGAAGGGCGCGGCGCAGCAGTGAGGATACCTCTTACCGGTAGATCGCCAGTATAAACCGATTCGATTAAGGAATTACACCTTCGGACGTGATTCCACTTCCAGTTGAACGAGCATTTCCTGTCCTCGCGAGTTGGCACCTTCCGGCGCATTGCCACCGGCGGACAACGCCGCGGTGTCGATCGCGAGAAGTGGTTTCGGGTTGGTCTTCCACTGACCGAACATCGTCAGCCAGGCGGTCGCGGCGAAGCCTTTCAGAGATCGAAATGTCGCATCCACGGCTGAAGGCTCATAACCACAATGCACCATGCAGTTCTGACATTTTTCATTGCCGCTTGCACGCCCGTAGTTTTCCCATTGGGTGGCGGCCATGAGTTCATCGAAGGAGTCGACATAACCTTCGTCGAGCAGATAGCAGGGCTGCTGCCACCCGAACAGGTTGAAGGTGGGATTTCCCCAGGGAGTGCATTCGAGTTGCCAGTTCCCTTTGAGGAATTCGAGGAAGAGTGGCGACTGATTGAAGACCCACTCTTTCTTCGGCTGATGGAAAATACGCTGAAAGAGCGACTGCGTCTGCTCGCGGATCAGGAAGTGCTCCTGATCGGGTGCCTTTTCGTACGGATACCCGGGGGAGACCATCATTCCTTCGACACCGATCTCGGTCAGCGTATCGAACATCGCACGCACGCGTTCGGGACTGGCGTTGTTATAAAGCGTGGTGTTCGTCGTCACGCGATGTCCTGCCTCGATTGCGGCTTTGATTGCGGCGATCGCCTTGTCGTAGATCCCCTCGCGACAGACAGCGGCATCGTGTTCTTCCCGCGGTCCATCGAGATGGACAGAAAAGCTGAGGAATTTCGACGGCGTGAAGCGGTGCAGATTCTTTTCCAGCAGAATCGCGTTGGTGCAGAGGTAGATGTACTTCTTGCGCTCAACGAGTCCGGCGACGATCTGATCGATCTCGGGATGCAGCAGCGGTTCTCCCCCGGGGATGGAAACCATCGGGGCCCCGCATTCGTCGACAGCCCGGAAGCATTCCTCCGGCGTGAGATGCTTTTTCAGGATCTCCTTCGGATGCTGGATTTTACCACAACCGGCGCAAGCCAGGTTGCACCGGAACAGAGGTTCCAGCATCAGGACGAGTGGGTAGCGTTTATTGCCCCGCAGACGCTGTCCCAGCACATAACTGGCGACACGCCACATTTGAGAAACGGGAACTCCCATGATTCGCCTCCCTGCCGAATCGGTACCACGGTGTAATAAGCTGCTCGGCCACCCGTTCGGGAAATTCGATCCAACAGTCGCGGTGATCGCTTCGTAAACCGAATATGATTCGAACGTTATGACCTTTGTGCGCACGAAAGTCAGGTTCTGTTGTAACAGGTCGCACAGTACCTGTCTGCGCAGGATTGACCGGTGGACGGGCATTTCTGTCAATGAATTTAGGGGGAATTCGCTCTCTCTTCTTTCCATGGACCGGCGGCGTGCCGTATCATGGCGTTCCGATCTATCTATATGCCATTTCAGGACATAGTGCGTTCCCTATCATTTTCCTTGATACAAATCCTCTCTCATGAACACATTCGCCGCCTTCGCGCCCTATTCAGTCTACATTGACATCCTCTCACGAAACGTCCCCGGCGTCCTCTGGAAGGTCGTCCTCGTGGCACTGTTGGGCCTGCTGTTTCTTGTCTCGGGTCTCTTTCTTCCCGCGTTACTCAACAAAAAACGCAAGGCGACCCCGGAAACGACCGGGGCAGACGGCGCTGATGCAGAGGCGCCTGTAGAAAACAGTATTTCCCTGACCGGATTTTTCACGCTGAGCATGATCGGCGGGGTCGGCAATTGCCTCCTGTGGTGGATGCTCTCGTACCATCTGACCAAAAGTCTCTGGCCAGGCATGATTGCCACTTTGCCGCTGACCTTCTGGGGCATCTACAAGTCTATTCGAAATTGCCCGTGCGGATGGGGCCGGACCAATTCGAATGCCTTCCTGGTGGTGACTCTCGTTTCGCTGGTCCTTGGTATCTGGCATCACGGTCCGGTCGCGAATGAGATTGCCCCGCGCGAGGTAACCGACGAGAAGCCCCGGATCATGGTCCCCTTCAATGATCGCCAGGGGGACGTCGCATTTCACGTTCTTTGCGCAAAGTTGATTCAGGAGCACGGCCTGCCGCGAGTCAACGTTTACGGGAGTGCCTTCGAGGAATACATGCCACTCGGGCACGTCGGATATTCCACCCTGATTGCCGGTTCTTCCACGCTGACAATGCAGGATCCGTTCATCGTCACGATGGCGTTGTGGATGCTCAGTTATCTTCTCCTGGGGTGGGCTGCCCTTGCCTGCATCGAGCATTTTGGCCTCACTCCCGACGTGGCCATGATTGGAGGACTTACTCCGATCCTGTGGGGACAACTCGGTGCCCCGAACTTCCGCCTGCTGCTGAACCCTTCGACTGCAGTCAATACACAAGGCCTGGACAATCATCTGGCGGGGATGCAGTATCACAACTTTCCTCAAGTCTGGTCCGTCGTTTTCGGGATCGGTTTTCTCTATTGCTATCAGCAGTACCAGCAGCGCGATCGCTCCCTCGCCTGGTGGCTGGCCGCAATATTCAGTCTCGTGTTGTCCGCCTGGATGAAACCCTCGCTCGCCATCTTCCTCGGTCCCGCACTTCTTATCTGCATGCTCTTCAACCGCAACGGGATTCGCGAATGGCTCAGCCTGATCGCCGTCGGCGCGGCAGGCGCGGCAGTCTATTTCCTATCGGGCTTCATGGCGGAACTCCCACGCGGACCTCGCTGGATTTTCACTCCCTCCCATCTGGATTATGCGACGGATATTCTGATCGAACAACAATGGATTCCGATCCTCTTATACTTTGTCTTCGGACTCGGCGCCGGGTTCATCTACCTGTACGCCAGAAGCCGAACGGTATTCCGCGATCTCAAAACGAGACAACCGCTGAACTGGGCTGACCTGACGTTGATTGCCGCGATTGGAAGCCTGCTCTTCGCTTTTTTATTCCGCGAGTCCAGCCTGAACGACAGCATCGAACGCAATCAGCCGAACCTGCACTGGGGCATCGCAGCCACGATTCAAATCTTCGCCATTTTCCTGACGGTCTGGTTCGCGACGGCCAGCTTGTGGCGCGACAAATTACGTGTTCCGAACTGGTTGCGGATCGTGGCGATTGTGTTGATGTTAGTCCACTTCTTGAACGGATTTGTCTACGCCGCCGTCTATCCCCTCTTGAATACCAGGATCGCGTTCAAGGGGAATAAGGAAGTCATCGTGGCCGCCGCGGAACTCACCGAACCGGACCGACGATTCTACCTCGACCCCGCAGTTCTCACCGAGTTCGTTCAGGGACAGGTTCTTCCGCTTTATGACTTCGTTCCCTATCTCGAACATCCCGTGGCCATGGATCTGACAATCAGCCCGCCTGACGAAACGATTTGTGTCAACGGGTGGAATATCTTCTGCAATTCCGCCGACCCCGAAGAGTTGGAGATCCTGATCGGCTATGTCCAGTTCAGAGATGCCGTAATCATCCGCAGCAGCCAGATCACGGCCAAGGAGACCCTCGCGAAGCATGGCTGGACCATGAAGGCCGAATTAGGTGAAAAATCAAAAATAGGTGAAGAGTACGAACTCTGGTTGCAGGGCGAGGATGTTGAAATCCCCAAACTCAGCGACGTCGTCAAAGCGCACCAGGCGCGGATAGCTGAAATGGAAGCAGAGGGAGAACACGATCACGACCATGACCACGACCACGATCACGGTCCGGGAACAGGTGGCAAGAAATAGCGTAACCTCGGGACCTCGTCCCGATATGCTGCATCAGGCAGACAGGCATGAAACCGCACCGGTTATTTTCCATTGCAGAAATTGTCGCCCGGATCGAACAGGTCGCGGTTGGTCTGGAGGTCCACGGCTCGAGTCATGAGACGGGCGTCGCTCAAACCAGTTTCAGTTACAGCGAACATCCGAATTCGATCGTACTTACCGCAAATCACGGATGGCTCCAGCGGGCTGTAGAAAACGATGCTGTCTCGTTGATCATCACGACGCCCCGTGTCGCGAAACTGAAATCAGAGGCCTTTCCCAAACCGCTGTTGCTCTGCCAGAATCCGGATGAGGTCTACTACGTTCTCCATAATTCGGCGATTCACGCAGAGAGCTATGACCTCAGCACAACGGAGACGTCGGGCGAACATCACATCGATCACACCGCCGACATACACCCCTCCGTAGTACTGGAAGGTAACATTGTCATCGGTGAACAGGTGAAAGTCGGTCCTTTCTGCTATCTGCGCGGACCGATTGAAATCGGCGCCGGCACCACGATCCACGCCG
>PABD01000104.1 GCA_002702685.1 Planctomyces sp. | reverse complement strand
GCGAGGAGGGATAATCGGACGGTCGACCGCCGGAACGGTCGGGATCGGACGGCGGCGCCGAGCCGACGGAACGTTCGATGATCTTGTCCAGTTCACCTCGATCGAGCCATACGCCGCGGCATTCCGGGCAATAGTCGATCTCTACTCCGGACCGCTCACTCATCACGAGTTCTCGCTGGCAGTTGGGGCATTTCATAGTTCACTCCTTCCAAATTGAATCAAGATATCACCCGCAGTCATTTAATTATAGCGCGGCTTGCCAATCGTCCAACCGGGATTATCTCACCCGTTCCGCTGATCGTTTAAGAGGTCCCCAGCCCCATTTCACGACCTTAATGACTTGCATCGGCATAGCTTAGCGATCGAAAAAAACCACAGGCCGATCACCGCTCCCCTGGTAGTGATCGGCCTGTGTCGCAGTATGTCTCGCCTTTCACTGCTGCTGATGATCAAACGAGGAGTTCTTCCAGATCCTCTTCGAAGAGTTGATCGACGAGCGAACCGACCGAGAAGTTGTCGAAGTTCGTCTCGGCATGCTGCACCGCGATGCCGACGCCGCCCTCGTGGAGTACGCTTTCTCCGGTGAAGGTGGTCGAGAGAATCTGTACGCCATCGACGGTGAGTTCAACCAGGTTGCCGACAATATCGACCGCCAGATGGTAGGTTTGACCGGGATCGATCGTTTCACCGATGTCATCCCAATCGACCTGTGCCAATCGATTCCCCCAGTGGCCCAGATAGTGTCCGATCACCCACTGGTTCTGACCGACGAAGCTACCGGCGTATTTGAAATTGGTTTCGTCGACGTAGTCGAAGATGAGGAACCCGTCCTGCCACCGATTCGCTCCGGCGGTCGCGGTCATGTCGACCTCAATCTGAAACGCGGAGGGAAGCTCACCATCGAAAGAGGCGAGCGCCGTTTTCAGACCAAGCATTCCCGACATGTCGAGCTGATATTCGTGATTGAGCCCGGTTGGATTGACGATCGCGGTATGCTCCGGGCCGCCGGTCGGGATGAGGGCGTATTCAGGTCCCGTTTCAAAGTCTTCCTCGAACGGCATGAACTCGGGATCAGCGGGGAATTCATCCTTGATGAGAAAGTTGTCGAACCAAGTTACGGCATTTTGCGCGGCGAGCCCCACCCCTCCGCCATTCAACATCGTCTCCGGACTGAACCCGGTGTCGATCACCAGTTCGTCGTTGACATGGAATTCGACGTCATTGCCATCGATGATCAGATGCAACTGGTAGACTTCATTCGGATCGATCGAACGACCGACATCATCCCAGTCGACCTGCGCGATCCGGTTCCCCCAGTGACCCTGATAATGTCCCACGACCCACTGGTTCTGACCGACGAAACTGCCGGCGTATTTGAAGTTGTTCCCGTCGACATAGTCGAAGATGACAAAACCATCATGCCACCGGTTCGGTCCCCCCACGGAAAGCACGTCGACCTTGATTTCAAACCGTTCGGGGATCGGCTGGGTGATATCGGCAACAGCGAGCCCCAGCCCCCCTCCCCCGGAGCTATCGACCTGATAAACGGTGCTCCCATTCACGTTGGGGGTTGACCACTGAGTTTCATTGAGCGGTGTGAACAGGTGGGTTTCGTTTTCAAAATGTTCTTCGTAGGAGAAGCTGTTGAAATAGTTGTCCTGCTCCTCGAGGAAATCGAGAATCGCCTGGTATTCATACGCCGTATCGAGCGGTTCGTCCTGAGGTTTCAAGATACCGAACGTGCCGAAGGGACTTCCCGAAGCGTGGCTCGTAAAGGTGAACTCGTTGTAGAGATCGAGTCCCGCGGCGCGGGCGCCGTTCAAGAGCTCCTGGTAGACTTCGTACATCCGCGGGCTGTTGAGCGCTTCGATCGCGGCTGGATTGGCGGGTGAACCACCGAACCAGCTGCCATAGGAGAAGACGTGCGCCCCACTTTCGTAGGAGAGAAGCGGGATCTCCCGCCCCAACAGGAGTTCGTACTGCTGCGTGACCGCATGGTTCTCGGCCAGACGATCAACCGACCAGGGAATACTCTGGGTCAAGAGGTCATCGATAATGTCATCGGCCGTTGTGAATTCATCGTACCCGGCGATCAGGTCGTTACTGATGTCGGCATAGGCGGTGACTGACCCCGCATCGAAATGGCCATCCAGGTTTTCGAGCAACGTCCCCAGAATGTACGGATTTGCCTGTTGCCCCGCGACCACACGAACGATGCGATCTTCCTGACCGGCGAAGACCTGTTCCCAGATTTCGAAGTCACGGCGGATTTCCTGAGCGGCGACTTCGAAGTAGCCCATGCCGCTGTTTTCAGGAAGTGCCTGCTGTTGTGTGATCCACTGGCTGACGGGAAAGATCCCATTCCAGAGTTCATTGGACCATTCCACGTAAATCGTCCGTTCAGGGTCGAGGTTGTCGCGCATGAATTCGGCGAACTGCTGGACATAATCGTTGCTCGCCATGTGGGGCATGTTGACCCAGGCGTTGGAGCCGAGTTCGTTCGCGAGTTGTACGATATACTCCGGCGCGATTCCGACTGCCGGTTCCTCATATTCGGCCATAGTGGAATGTTCGAGCCGAGCGCGATCGTCCCAATCGACGGAGGTCTGCGCGTTCGTGTGCATCCAGTCCATGAACCGGATCGTATCGAATGGCTGCAGTCGCTCGATGAACAGCGGGTGAAACGGAGACTCGTCATCTCCTAACGCCCAGGTATCACCGACCAGACTCTCGCCGTTGTAATCGGGCATCCAGAGGCGAATGTTCCGGATCGGATCGGCGGGGTTGGTGGCGGAAATGGTGACGAATACATCGATCGCTCCTTCCGGAATTTCGACGATGGCGTAGTGGGAACCATCCGGATTGAGGCCCCGTTCCGTTTCGTACCAGATGAGGATATCTCCATCCCCTTCCCACTCGGCCCGATACGTTCCAGCGGGAGGATTTGATTCTCCCGTGAAGACCACGGCGGTGGCTTCCTGCTGGTAATGATATCCATCTTCCCCGACCCAGGATTCCAACGAGGTCACCCAGCCATTTTCATCCAGATTGAGTGGAGGCGGATTGAGCGTCCCGCCTCCCCAGGTGGTACCTCCTGTATCCAGGTTGCGGACGACTTGTGTCCACGGCCGCGATTTTTTGAACGCGTCCTTGAAGATCCAGGCGGAACTCCAGTCGACGATCCCTTCGAGATTCACGCCGACCTTCATCGGTTTCTGCGGTCCCGTTTGCGGATCACCCAGAAAACTCAGCAGCTGTAGATTCGAGGCTTCCGTAACGAGATTGACTCCTTCCAACTCGGCGGGAAGAACGGGGCGTTCAAAGCGGGCGAAATCAAAACCGGCGATGACATCGGGGTTATAGGGCTCGAAGGGAGTCGGATCGGCCCCCGTTCCATTCAGCACCGAGCTGTTGTGGGTGAACGGATCGAAGTCGCTCGCTTTCCCCCAATCGGTGTAAGAGACGAGCCCCAGTTGCAGAGTCTCCGGCATGTCATCCCGATCGAAACGCCGATGAACAGTCCATTGCTGCCCCGGGAAACGGTACATCGAGATGACCGCATCACCCACCCGGGCGATGCGGAGTTCGAGGTGGTTGGTATGGATCGGGGTCAGTTCCAGTTGGGAATCGCTGTTGCGCGTGGTCTTGGATTCGAGTGAGAGTTGCCCATCCGCTCCATGACCAAGAGACAGGAAGACGTAGTTCTCGCCATTGTTGGTATCGTCGTCGACCATGGAGCCCATCTGCCAGTCGACGGACGGGTCGTTGATCTCACGGGGGGTGCGTACCATCAGTCCTGCGAGCGAATACTCCGCTTCATTCGGAATATCATCATCATCCGCGACGCCGACATCATCGCGGTCGGTGATCAGGACTTCAGTGGTGAAGATGAAATCACCCGTGACCTCCTTGAACGCCATCGGTCCGCGCCAGTTCTGATACCAGACGACGGTGTGTGGCTGCATCACCATCCGGCCTTCCTGCGTCTGGTCGATATCCCAGACCTGCAACTGGTCGGCGTTCCAGTGTTCGACTTCGTTGACCCGCTGCCAGTTGGCGAGCGTCGTGCTGTCGTCGAATTCGTCGTTCATCTGGGTGAGGTCGTCCGTGACACCGCTGAGCAGGGTGCGGGGCTCCAGCGCTTCCAGCCCCCAGGCGGCGACGAGCGCGCTTACGGTCAGGGCCTGGCGCATGGGACGCTTTGTTCCCGTGAGTCGCATCAAGGGTGGAAGCAGGCGAGTCAGCTTTTTCATTGTTTGGTTTCCTGATGGGGGGCGAAGCGTTCCGAAACGGATCAAGCCGGAGCCGTTTGGCGTCCGAAAGTGGCCCTGTACAGGAAGACTCGACAGCCGTTCGAATCTGCGACATTTTTCAGGAAAATAATTTGAAAAATTGATTCCGCCCCTGTTTTCCCGTATTGCTGAGGGGAAGCAAGCTTCCGGGACGCAATTCCGCCGCCCCGTTTACCTTGTTAAAATCCGAGGGCGGGCACCTCGTTTCTCAACCATTTTCACTTCAGCTCCCCATCTCTCCGGGCGATTCGCTTCCATGAACTCCTCTCCCCAGATCACGACCTGGATCCAGCAACTGCGACAGGGAAATTCCCGCGCGGCGCAGAAGCTGTGGGAGATCTACTTTCAACAGATGGTCGAACTGGCCCGGCGCAAATTGCAGGGGGCGAAAAAGAGCGCCGCCGACGAAGAGGATGTTGCGCTCAGCGCTTTTAAAAGCTTCTGCCTCGGCGCCCGCAACGGTCGGTTCGCCCAGCTTGAAGACCGCGAGAGTCTGTGGCCTCTATTGGTTTCGATCACGGCGAACAAGTCCGTTGATCTGATGCGTTACGAGAATCGTAAAAAGCGGGCGCTGCCGATCAAGCCGGGAGAGATCGATCATGAGTTTTTGAGCGAGATCATCTCCACGGAGCCCTCACCGGAATTCGCCGCCCAGCTGGCGGAAGAACTGGAACTGTTCCTCGCGCGACTCGACAAAACCGGCGACGCGGAGCTCAAACAGATCGCCCTTGCCCGCATGGAGGGTGAAACCAACAGCGAAATCGCCGCGCGGCTCGGTTGCACGCGACGCACTATCGAACGGAAGCTTCAGTTGATTCTGCGTGTCTGCGAACAGGAGGGCCTCGCATGAGTCCGTCCCAGTTCCAGGAGTTGCCGGACAAAATGATGGTCCTGGTCAACAAGCTCTGCAATCACTTTGAAAAATCGTGGCAGGCCAATAAACGCCCGCAGGCGGAAGCGTACCTCAAAAAAGTTCCAGAAGAGGTCCGCCCGATACTGTTACAGGAACTCATTCCAATCGAAGTCGACTACCGGGAACGAAACGGGGAGGAAATCAATCTGTCCGAACTCGTCGCCCGGTTTCCGGGATCGGATCGGGCCTCACTGGAAGAACTGCTCGATACCCGCGTGGTACACCAGACAGAATTGATGCCAGCGACCTCATCCGGGCAAGTCTACGCCGAGGCCACTCCACCGGAAGAACTTGGTGATTACCGGATCCTGGAAAAGCTCGGACGCGGGGGTATGGGAACCGTTTTCAAGGCGATTCACAAACGAATGGATCGCGTCGTCGCTCTCAAGATTCTGCACCCCCAGATTCAGGCCGACGCCGAATTTCAGAAGCGATTTGACCGCGAAGTCCGTACGGCGGCGAGCCTCAATCATCCGCACATCGTGACGGCACTCGATGCCCGTGAAGACGAAGGTCTGCTCTATTTTGTAACGGAGTACATCAAGGGGAGCGACCTGCAATCGTATGTCGCGAATCACGGCCCGCTGCCGCTCCTCACGGCGGTGGATTGTATTCTGCAGACGGCGCAAGGACTGGAATATGCGCATGGGCTCGGGATTATCCATCGAGATATCAAACCGGCCAACCTGCTGCGGGACGAACAGGGGACGATCAAGATTCTCGACATGGGACTCGCCCGGTTGATTTCAGCCGCCAACGAGGAACGGGAGGAAAATTCGGCACTGACCTCGACCGGACTGGTGATGGGAACGGTGACTTACATGTCGCCCGAACAGGCGCGAAGTACACGCGACGCGGGACCGGCGTCGGACGTCTACAGCCTGGGTTGCACGCTGTTCTATCTGCTGCACGGACGGCCTCCCTTCCTCGGAAGAACAGCCGTGGAAACGATTCTTTCGCACGCCAACGAGCCCATCCCCCGCTTGCTCGATGCTCCCTCCCTGAATATCGAGGGTAGCCTCCGCCGGGAATTCGAACGACTCTTTCAACGGATGCTGGCGAAAGACGAAGCGAAGCGCATCGGCACGATGCAGGAACTCATCGTGGAACTCGATCGTCTGCAGAGCCGCGTTGCAGCGATTGAAACGGAAACTGAGGTCATCGCGTATTCTTCCGCATCGCACAATGAAATCTCTAAGGGAACCAAAACGCTGCTGGCCTCATTGGTGATTTTCGTATTCGCGGCGAGCATGATTGGTTTCCTGTACTGGCGTTCGCAGAACGGGGACGGAGAGAGCATGGTTGACGCCGATCCGCCTGCGACAGTGCGCCCTGCGGTCGTTGAAGCAAGTGCAGCATCGGCTCGACCGGTCGCCACCACTACCACGGCGGGTTATCCCGGATTGTCCTTCAATGGCAACTCGAGCTACGTGGAGATCGATGATTTCCCCGCACCCGCCGAGGGGCCGGTGACAGTCGAAGCGACCGTGAATGTGCGGACTTACCAGACAGCTAATGTCGTCACATTGACGGGTGACCGCATGACGGCGCTCTTTTTGAGTGGCGATGGACGGTGGGGCTTCGCGCGACTGGAGGGGACGACATCGCAACTGATTCAGGCGACCGAACCCGCCGAACTCAATACGACGACGCATCTCGCGGGTATCTGGACGGGAGAGGAACTGAGGTTATTCATCAACGGGCGTCAAGCCGAGACCACGCCGCTGGAATTCGAACTGCCGCCGCAAACTACTCCCGCACTCTATATCGGTGGTTGTCGCCCCGGTGCTTTGCCGCACGAACGATTCGTGAATGGCGATATCAGCCGCGTCCGTATTTCGACGGCGGCGGTACATACTTCCGACTATGAAATCCCCGCGCACCTCGAACCGATCGACGAAACGATCGGGCTTTATTTGAACTCACCGGTCGAGGGGACCACCGTCACGAACGTGGTCGACCCGGATCAATATCGGGGGCAGATCGTCAATGCCACACCCACAGTGCTGAGCTCAGAGCCATAGCGGCTATTCTTTGATGTAGCCGTGATACCGCCCGAGGTAGTAGGCGAGCAGATAGTGGAAACCGGGACGGAGTTCCTTGCCGTCGCTGTTGGACGAGAGCGACCAGGGGTTCCAGTCCCAATAGACTTCGTGGCGTTCATCGATCGGGAAGAGATAGCCCTGTTGATCGGTTCCGAGTGTCGCTGTTTCGCGCGGCTGATCTTCGAGAGGCAACATATCGATCCGATGCGCGTTCGACATCGGCCATTCCACGAGGTCGAGCGGATATCGTTTCAGCGTATCGATGGCGTCGGTATAACAGGCTTCCGGCGGAGTGAGGTCCAGTTCACCCCA
Organism: Planctomyces sp.; assembly: GCA_002702685.1. GTDB lineage: Bacteria > Planctomycetota > Planctomycetia > Planctomycetales > Planctomycetaceae > Polystyrenella. The sequence goes on along the minus strand of PABD01000104.1, from coordinate 7,915 downwards.
GTGATCTTTGCGGATCTTTCCATCGCAACAGGCGGCATAGATGAAGTTGGTAAACGCGTTACGTTCGAATCTCTCAAAGGTCCAGTGTCGCTGAATTGCAAACTGGTACATGCTGAGTAACTGCGGATCGGTTTCGTAGCGGAGCAAATGGTAGTAGTTCATGAAGGCCATGTTGTCGCCCGGTTGATGCCCCTGCGAATGAGCACCGCGAATCCATTTGTACTGGCTCATCCCGTTCATCCCGTAACCTTCGTCGAAGGCGAGCTTCAGGTATTCCTTACGGTATTTCGGATCGCCCGTGATGTGATGGGCAGTGGCGAGATAACTCAAAATGCTGTAGCAATTGAGTCCACGTTCCGCTTTCCAGGCAGGGTTGCGGTTCATGTCATCGGGTGAGAAATGCCCCCAACGGGTCGGCTTGCCGTCGTAATCAATCATGGTGTAATCGTGCGCAAGGAGATGATCAACGATATCCCGCACTACCTGGCGAACGTGGTTTTTCTCTTTCTCGGTTTCGCAGATGAGATCGTAATACGCGGAGTATCCGAAGAAATGACCATCGAGTTCATCCGAACTCGAATCGCACTTCCAGTACCACTGCCCTGTTTTGTCCGTCGGCACGCGAGGCTGCATGATTTTCCAGAGCGCATCCCGTTTATTGCGTCGCAGATCGTATTCGAGATCGTATCGCTCATTGGGATCGGGGTCGGTGATCGGGCTGACGTTCCGGGCGACGAAACCTTTCGGCGCACCGTACTTGCCTCCTTGAGTCACCTCACTCAGAAATGCGATCGCCGTGAACGCTTTGTGGGCGTATTCCTTCAAGGTGGGATCGCCGGTTGCCTTGTAACCGAAACTCATGGCGGCGAGGTAAAGCCCGGTGTTGAAACCATCGTTGTCCGAATAACGTGGAGTGGCGGTACTGCGATCACCCGGCACTTCCAGAACGGCAGGATTCACATAACCGAATTTGGTGCGGCGATGATATTTTTCGATCTCCGCTTCATAGAAGTCCGCCTTTTCAGCGAGTGTCATCTGTTTGGAATCGATACAGGAGACGCCTTTCGAAGTCGCAAGCCACGCGCGGCCGTCGGTATCGGTCGCGATATCGTGAACATGATTATCAAGCAACCAACGTCCCCCCTGACGGAAACGCCAGAGACCTTTCTCGTATTGAATCGCACCGTTGGTCGTGCCGAACCAGACTCCGGAAGGACTCGCACACATGCAGGTGAAGTCGTTGTATGGCAATCCATCGGCGGCGGTGAACAACCGCCAGCGATCGTCCGTTTCTCGATACCCTACCCCCTGCGGCGCAGCGAACCAGAGTTGCCCTTCGGCATCGTACGTCACGGCACGTACGTCGACCGGCGCCCAACGCACATCTTCCTCGCGTGGCAGCGCGAGTTTCCAATGGCTTCCGTCGCCGACGATCAGGCCTTCGTCCGCGGCAACAGCGATTTCTCCATTGTGCGTGGCGACATCACGAATTGATTCACGTGATGCGACCAGAGAGGTCACGGAAGGGTACCACGGCAGTTCACCGAACAGATTCGCTTGTGCAGTCGACGGCTTCACTTTCATCCATCGATTGTCTTTAAGCTCATACATTTCACCCGCGGCCGTTTGCGCGACGGGTTGATCGGCGGAATCGATGGTGATGCGGGTTACACCATCAGAGGGCAAACCGGTCGAGGAGTCGTAACGAACCTGGTATTGCTGTTCGAAGGGGGGGGGCTCAAATTCGGGCGCGGCTTGCACCGGTTGGCACTCGAGCAACGTTCCGCAACTGAGGAGGAAGACCGCGAAGCTGACGCGAAAAAACGACTGTTTCATAACTGTGAAAACGCCCCGTACCCAAAGCAGCGAATCGCGCCTGGGCAGATGAGAATGTGCTGGTGAGTGGGTGATTCTGCGGAATGCAGGAATTTGCAGTATAGAATGAACAGCCGGGGCCATGCACCTGTTCCTTCAAAAACAGCCTTAAATCAGGGAGGGGATTCTTTCGCACCGCCCCGCGGGAAAGCATTCGAATTCGTACAGTAAAATGAACTCCCCCGGGGCCGGCAACATTTTTAACGCCACACCTTGCATCGGCCCTGTTGATGTCGGAAGATAACAGGATCCCGCGATCGTATTTTCCTTGCCGGTCGCGTACCTCACCCACCTGAATTTTGCATTCCATTCCCCCCTGCACCACGCCTCCAAATTCCAAGAACTTATAATACGGGATATCAACCAGATGACTGAGCACTCGAACTTCTCCGCCTCCCGCCGAGATTTCCTGAAAAACTCCGGCAAGATCGCCGGTGCCACCGCCTTCGTCGGCGCTTCCCTCTCCCAGGCCGGAGTCTTCGCCGGCGAAGACAATACGATCCAGATCGCGATTGTCGGCTGTGGTGGTCGTGGTAGCGGAGCCGCTTCGCAGGCGCTCTCCACCACCAGCGGACCGATCAAACTGGTCGCGATGGCGGATGTTTTCGAAGATCATCTTTCGAACAGCTATAACACGCTGATGCAGACCCATCAGGACAAAATGGATGTCACGGATGAGCGCAAATTCGTCGGCTTCGATGGCTATAAAAATGCCATGGACTGTCTGCGTCCGGGCGACGTGGTCATCCTCACGACGCCTCCCGCATTCCGTTGGGTTCACTTCAACTACGCGATCGAAAAAGGCCTCAACGTCTTCATGGAAAAGCCGGTCACTGTCGATGGCCCGACCACCAGGAAGATGTTCGAACTCGCCGATAAATCGATCGAGAAAAACCTGAAAGTCGGCGTCGGCCTGATGTGCCGTCACTGCGATGCCCGTCGGGCGCTGTACGACAAAATCAAAGAAGGCGCGATCGGCGATATTCTTGAACTGCGTGCTTACCGCATGGCCGGTCTGACCGGTTCGGCCTTCACCGAACGCAAACCGCCGAACGATTCGGAACTCCTGTACCAGATTAAAAACTTCCACGGCTTCTTGTGGCTCAGCGGCGGCGCTTACAGCGACTTCCTGATCCACAACATCGATGAGAGCTGCTGGATGAAAGACGCCTGGCCAGTCTCCGCCGAAGCCGCCGGTGGTCGTCATTACAAAGGTGAGTACGTCGACCAGAACTTCGACAACTACAACGTCGAATACACCTTCGCCGACGGCACCAAGCTCTTCCTCCGCGGTCGGACGATGCCGGGTTGTGTGCCGAAGTTCGCGAGCTACGCTCACGGCACCAAAGGTTCCGCGGTGATCTCCACCGCCGGGCACATTCCCGCCCGCTGCCGGATCTACAAAGGCTACAACGAGAACAACGACGATCTCGTCTGGGCCTACCCGCAGCCTGAGGCCAACCCGTACCAGCTCGAATGGGACCACCTGATCGAAGCGATCCGGAACGACACCCCGTACAACGAAGTCCACCGGGGTGCCGAAGCGAGCCTGATCACCTCGATGGGCCGCATGGCGGCGCACACTGGTCGTCTCATCACCCGGGACGAAATGCTCAACTGCGAGCACGAATTTGCACCTGGTGTCGCAGATCTGACCCTGGACGGCCCCGCCCCGTTGACTGCTTTTGACGATGGCACCTACCCGATTCCGCTCCCCGGCCTCGTCAAAGAAACCGAGTACCCCGTCTGATCCGGGTTGGCTCGAAAACGGTAATGAAGACCTCTCCTGTCTGTTCTTCTGAGCAGCGGGAGAGGTTTTTTTGTCATTTTTCGGAGGAAGATCGACAAATACGGGAAAGAACTGACATTCCGTACTGGTAGCGGCGCCGGTTCCCGATATAATCCCCGGAGCTCAGAAACAGTCGATACCTGTTTACCCACGCCAGCCTTGCAGCGTTTGAAACCCGAAGTGCTATTCAAGCTTCCGTGCTTTTCAAACCGTGCTTCTCAAGCTCTGCCGTGTTGACCCAGCTGGCCTGCTTTTCTGATCCGCTGACACGATCGAGCCTCTGAAGGTGTCGATTACCGTGTCTGACCGACGAATCAAGCACCATGCAACTTTCATCCGCTCGAATTTCATTTGTGGATGAACCTCCTGTTGTTGTCTGAATCGTCCAGCTGCGCCATGACTCATTCGCAGGATTAAAGCCCCGCGTTCATCGCCGGGAAATACTATTGCGCAGCTGAATCCGTTCGTGCCCCAACCAAGCCTGTAACGCACCTGTAGTGACTCATTGTGTGCAATGGCTGGCGAACGGAGGCAGTTTCCAATTTTTGCCGTTGGATTGTCATTGTCGACAGCACGGCAGACTGCGCAATTTTTTCCACCGAATGGGATATCCCTTTGACTGCAACAACTGCAACTATCGAATCATTTTCCGATCTGAAACTCCGTAAACCAATCCGCCAGGCCCTGCAGGACGAAGGGTATGAAATCCCGACGCCGATTCAGGCCGAGGCCATTCCGCACATCCTGAGAGGGAGCGACCTCATCGGTTGTGCCCAGACCGGGACGGGTAAAACGGCCGCTTTCTCGCTGCCGATCCTGAACTTCATCGATGCGGAACGACGTCCCGCTCAGGCGAACAGCCCGCGCGTGTTGATCCTCTCACCGACCCGCGAACTCGCGATCCAGATCGGCGAAAGCATTGAAACCTACGGACGGCACCTCAAATTCCGCCACACAGTGGTCTACGGTGGCGTGAGCCAGCACCGCCAGGTGAAAGCGCTGAATCGGGGTGTCCACATCCTGGTCGCAACCCCCGGACGTCTGCTCGACCTGATGAACCAGGGATTCATCGATCTCGATGATCTCGAAATCTTCGTCCTCGATGAAGCGGACCGGATGCTCGACATGGGCTTCCTGCCGGACCTCAAAAAGATCATCAAACATCTTCCCGAAGAACGGCAATCGCTCTTCTTCTCGGCGACGATGCCGCACAAAGTTTCGGAACTGGCCAACAGCCTGCTCTTCGAACCGGTGCGGGTGGAAGTCACCCCGAACAGTTCGACCGTCGAATTGATCGAACAGGTGGCGTACATCGTCCCCAAAAACAAAAAGCGGGACCTGCTTTTCCAATACCTGAAAGAATCGAACTTCGCCTCGGCGATCATCTTCACCCGGACCAAACGGGGCGCGGATATGCTGGCCGAGCGTCTGCACAAAGCGAAGATCAAAGCCGAAGCGATTCACGGAAACAAATCGCAGGCCGCCCGTCAACGTATTCTGACGAGCTTCAAAACCGGTAAGACGCACATCCTGGTCGCGACTGACCTCGCCGCCCGCGGGCTCGATGTCGACGGGATCAGCCATGTCATCAACTTCGACATGCCGCAGGAAGCCGAGGACTACGTCCACCGCATTGGCCGCACAGGCCGCGCCGGCTCCGATGGAATCGCGGTGACATTCTGCGAACCCTCGCAACGTCGCGACCTCAGGGATATCGAACGGTTGACGGAATCGAAGATCGAACTGTTGACGGTTGATATCGTTCCAATCAGCACCGACAACGATGGCGAAACCGTTGAGGTTGACGAGTTCATCGAAGACGGTCGGGAAGAGCAGCCGAAGCGTCCGCGCAAACGTAAAAAAGAATTCGGAAAGAGCGAATACCGCAAATCCGAATTCCAGTCGGACTTCACCGGTGCCCCCGGTGGCGGACGTAAATTCAAGCGGAAACCCGGTGGCAAACCGTTCCGCAAGAACGGGGAAGGTTCCCCTGAAGGCTTCGCGGAGAAACCGTACGGTCGTAAGCCGTATGTTAAAAAGTCGTCGGAAGATGGCAACGAAGGTCCCGCCAAACCGTATGGCCGCAAACCTTACGGCAAGAAAAAAGCGGAAGGCGAAGGCTTCTCCGAACGTCCCTACGGACATAAGCCGTACGGCAAAAAGAAACCGCAGGACGCTGATGCTCCCGCGAAACCCTATGGCCGCAACCCGTATGCTCAGAAGAAATCGGAAGAAGCCGAAGCGACCGGAGAAAACAACGGCGGTCGCAAATCGTATGGCAAGAAGAAAGCCTACGGTTCCAACGGCTCGGCCAAGTCTTACGGTCGCAAATCATTCGGTAAAAACAATTCGGACGGGTCGGAAGGCTCGACCGGCAAACCGTTCGGTCGCAAGCCGTTCAAGGGTAAAGGCAAACCGCAGTACAAACCGAAACCGGCGCGCCGCCCCGGCAAGTAATCGCCGGTTGTAATGATTGCTTTCAGTGAATGCTGTTTGATGGGTGGCCCGGACAATCTCGTCAGAGTTGTCTGGGTTGCTTCAGCAACATATAAGCACGGAATGCAATTTGATAGCAGAGTCTCTGGACTCTCACGTCACCTACGTTTGAGACCTTTGTGTGCCTGCGGCACCCAGACAACACTTCGTGATTGTCTGGGCCACCCGCGTCGATTGTCTGGGTCACCCGGCTTGATTGCCTGGATTCACCCGCGTCAATTGCTCCAGCACTCCGCAAATCAGTTCTTCTTCCTGAGGCGTTGTTGGATCACGCGATCGAGCGTTTGCAGGAAGGCGGAGCGGGCTTGTTTTTCGAGCGGGCGCGGACCTCTGGTTTCGATGCCCGCCGCGCGGAGGTGCTCGCCGATCTCGCGACTGGCGAGAATCGAACCAATGTTCTCGCGGGTGAACTCGCCACCACGTTGATCGACGACGAGCGCCCCCCGCTCGAGGCAGCGGGAGGCAAGCGGGATGTCGGCGGTGACGACAATATCCTCCGGAGTCGTCTTTTCCACAATCAGGTCGTCGGCAACATTCGCCCCCTGCTTCACAATGATCAGTTCCAACCAGCTCGCGCGGGGCGCGCTCATCCCCGCATTGGCGACAAGCGTTACCGGCAGCGCGTACCGCTTCGCGACTTTGTAGATTTCATCCTTCACCGGACAGGCGTCGGCATCGACCAGGATCTGCATTAATTCCGTTTCCAGCTTAACCGAGCGTCCAACCCGAACGGTATTCGCGGGCGATGAACTGGGACGCCTTATCAGTATTGGTGACTTTCATCTGCTCGGCATCCCACTCCAGGCGAGTGCCGGTCCGATAGGCGACATTACCAAGATGATTCGCTTCGGTGAGCCAACCGGCGTACTCGAAGTTACACGTCGTCGGCGCCCCCGTTTTACACGCATGAATCCACTCGGCATGATGACCGATTGAATCCGGGATAAACGGTTCCGGCGGAGTGAAGTCGGCATATTGCTCTTCGGGAAGCAGTTGATGTTTTCCGTAATCAGCAAGCAGCATCCCTTTATCACCGATGAAGAGTACGCCACTATCCCATTGCGGAATTCCGTTGTCGGTCCAGATCTGCGGTTTGTTGTGTCCCTGGTACCAGGTCAGTTTGAGCGGCGGCATGTTCTCGCGGGCGCCGTACTCATAGGTGACCTGCATTGATGCCGGGGCGATCTCGGGATGCGGGGCCGGTCCCTGGGCTTCAACCGAAAGGGGTGCTTTCAAATTGAGCGCCCAGAACGGCAGGTCGATCCAGTGACTGCCGAGGTCGGACATCGTGCCATTGCCGAAGTCCCACCAGCGATACCATTTGGGCCCCGGGAAGTAGACTTCATTGAAAGGTCGCGCCGGAGCGGGTCCGAGCCAGAGGTCCCAGTTCAGGAAGTCCGGAACGGGATCCGCCTTTGCGGGACGCTCCTGCACGAAGACGATGTCGTTCGCGGCGTCGGCTTGCGCTTTTGTTTCGTGCAATCCCCACGCGCGCGAGACCCAGACATGGGCTTCGGTCACATTACCGATCGCGCCGGATTGAATGAGTTCGACCACGCGGCGGTAATTGTTCCCGGCGTGAATCTGCGTTCCCATCTGCGTCGCTGTTCCCGCCCGCATTGCTGCTTCGCGAATGATGCGGGCTTCCGAGATGCTGTGCGTCAGCGGTTTCTCACAGTAAACGTGTTTGCCATTCTGCAATGCGGGCAAGGTCGCGAAAGCATGTGTATGTTCTGAGGTGCTGACGACGACGGC
>PABD01000103.1 GCA_002702685.1 Planctomyces sp. | reverse complement strand
TGGGTGGCCCAGACAATCACGAAGTGTTGTCTGGGTGCCGCAGGCATACAAAGGTGTCGATCATGAGTGATGGGAGAGTCGAGTGACTCTGCTATAAAAAAGCATTCATCACTTTTGTGTTGCTACGCAACCCAGACAACTCTGACGAGATTGTCTGAGCTACCCCGGCTTATTCGCCCGCTTCTACAGAAGGGGCGGTCGCATCGGGCGCGAAACCGCGGCGCATCGTGTTCTCGGTAATGTTGATCGGGATGAGGAACTGATGCAGGTAATCGGGGCCGCCCGCTTTGCTGCCGATTCCCGACATGCGATAACCGCCGAAGGGCTGACGATCGACAAGTGCTCCCGTAATCCCCCGGTTCAAGTACAGATTTCCGCAGATCATCTTCCGCCGGGCGAGTTGCAGGTTTTCGGGAGATCGGCTGAAGATACCACCCGTCAGTGCGTAGTCGGTGTTGTTCGCGATTTCGAAGGCTTCACTCAGTTTCTTCACTTTGAAGACGACAAGGACGGGGCCGAAGATCTCTTCCTGTGCGAGACGGGCATCGGGGGAGACGTTTTCCACGATGTGGGGACCGACAAAGTAGCCGTCTCCGCCCAACTCACTCACATCGGTCGCCAGGACGACATCTCCCTCTTCGTACGCGAGTTCGATGTACTCGTTGATTCTGTTTCTGGCGGCTTCATCGATCACGGGACCGACGGAGGTCGCGGGATGTTCGGCGGGGCCAACGACGAGGCTGCCGGCAGCTTCCACCAGACGTGAGAGGAATTGATCGTAGACATCTTCCATCACGATCACGCGCGAACAGGCGGAACATTTCTGTCCGGCATAACCGAAGGCGCTGTAAGCTACCCCCTCCACCGCTTCATCGAGATCGGCGTCCGAATCAACGATGATCGCGTTCTTGCCCCCCATCTCGGCAATAATTCGGCGGACGGACTTCTGGCGTTGATCGGTATCGGATCCGATCCGGTTGATTTCGAGCCCCACCGCGCGCGAGCCGGTGAACGTGATCATATCAACATGCGGACTACCGACGAGCACCGGGCCGATCTCCTCGCCATTGCCAGGAAGAAAGCTGACCACACCACTCGGCAAGCCGACGTCGAGGAAGATCTCCATCAGTTTCGCCGCAATAACAGATGATTGCTCAGCGGGTTTCATTACGACAGTGTTCCCGGTCACGAGCGCTGCGACGGTCATCCCGGTCAGAATCGCGAGCGGGAAGTTCCAGGGGGCGATGACAACCACGACGCCGCGGGAGCGGTAGTAGTACACATTCTCTTCGCCCGGAACATCCCGGTGGCGGGGTTCGCCGAGTACGCGCATCTGTTCGGCGTAGTAATTACAGAAGTCGATTGCTTCGGCGACGTCGGCATCCGCTTCGATCCACGGTTTGCCGCATTCGTAAACCATCCATGCGGAGAGTTCAAACCTGCGGTCGCGCATCTCTTTGGCGACGAGTTCCAGATACTCCGCCCGGTATTTCGGTTCGACATTCGACCATTCCTGGTACGCGCGGTTGGCAGCGTCGATCGCCTCTTCCGCCTGATCGGGATTGGCCGAGGCGATGCGGCCGATGATCTGGCTGCTGTCGGACGGGTTGCGTGAGAGCAGCAGTTCGTGCGATTCCTGAATTCGGCCGTTGATGATTAGCGGATATTCCTCGCCCAGTTGACCGGCGACATCTTCGAGCGCTTCTTCCATCTTTTCCCGCACCTCGTCCCGGCTGAAGTCCGAGAGAGGTTCGTTCTGGAAGACGGGGACGAAGGGCTCGGGGGGCGTCACGGTTTTTCCAACTTCGTGCGGATTCATAAACAGGCTTTCTACGTCTATATTTTCCCGCAGGCTCTGCCGGAGGAAGGAATCGTTCGAGGTATTTTCAAGCAGGCGGCGGACGAGATAGGACATCCCCGGGAGCAATTCGCCGAAGGGAGCATAAATACGGACGCGGTGATTGCGTTCCACCAGAATCTGCCCGATTTCTCCCGCCATACCGAACAGCATCTGAAATTCATACGCCATCTTCGGAACGTCCAGCGCCTCGGCAACCGCGATGATATTCGCAATGCTTCGCAAATTATGCGTTCCGTATTGCGGACGCAGCCATTCACGATTTTCGAGCAGGAACCGGGCCAGCTTTTCGAAATTCGCGTCCGATTCCCACTTCATCAGGAAGACGGGGATGGGCCAACCGTGCGCTTCCGCATGGATCTTTTCGTAGTCCCAGTAAGCCCCCTTCACGAGACGGATCGCGACAGAAGTCCCTCGTTCCTTAACCCACGCGAGCAAATCTTCGAGGTCTTCCTGCGCGTCGCGGAGATAAGCCTGAATGACGATGCCGACATGCTCGAAGGACCGGAACTCCTGCTCCATCATCACGTCTTTGAAGATTTCAATCGTCAGTTCCTTATAGGAGTACTGCTCCATATCGACATGCAGATAGGCTCCCTTCTCCATCGCGGAGCGAAGGATGGGACGGAGCCGTTCTTTGACCGCCTCAGCAGTCCCTTCCGGATCCGCCGGCTGGAACTGGCTGTACAACGACGAAAGCTTGAGCGAAATCTGCACGCGGGGAATCTCGCCGCGATCATCCCGGTCGACCTGTCGGACTGTCGGCCAACCGGCCGCGTCGACTTCGAGCTCATTCAGCAGCGCGAGGTATTCCAGCTGATACGCTTCCGCTTCGCTCTCGCTGATCACCGCTTCGCCCAGCAGATCGAGAATGCAACCATATCCGAGTTCACGCAGGCGTTCTACCGACTCGAGGACTTCATCGCTGCTGGTCCCGGCGATGAACCGTCTTGCCATGCTGGTGGCATTGGACCGGGCGTTGTAAGCGAGCGCCCGGCTCATCAGGGAGTTGCTCGAAGCGGAGTCCGTCATCAGTCGCATGGCCCAGGGCAGATGCGAGCGGACCTCGTCAAAGTATTCGTGCAGGTGCCGGGTGATGGACTGATGGTCTTTCAGCATCGGCAGGACGTCGACGAAGCGGAACATCTGCACTTTGACCGATTCATCTCCCATTGCCCACGAGAGAATCCGGTCGTCCCACCAGCGGCGTTCGAAGATCGATGGCGTCGTCCGCTCCAGCTGGCTCCACAGGTTGCGGCCAATCTCGTGCGTCCGTGCTTCGATCGCGTCCGGGCTGTTTGACTCTACTATCACCGTATCTTTAGTACTCAAGGTTGACCTTCAATACTCGACTGCGTCTTCGTCCGCTTGGGCGGAAACCCACGCCAAACGACACACAGAAAAACTCCGTTTCGGGAACATCAAAGTCGCAAAGCATAATGAACGGCCCACCCTCCCGACAATGGAGGACGACCGTTATTCCCATTATAGGAGCGAGCGGGAAGAGTCACGGGTTCCCTGGGCCACGAAACGCACTAAATACACGAAAAAGGCCAGGAAAGAGCGTCGTTTGCGGTTCCAGCCTAAGTCGTATAGTCCGAGTTCAGTCGCACATATTCCTGGGTGAGGTCGCTGGTCCAGAAGCGGACACTCTCTTCGCCGAGCGTCAGTTTCAGCTCGATGTGCACATCGCGATTCTCACGCATTTCCTGCGAGAGGGCCGCGTCGTCGTAATCGACCGGCATTCCGGTGGCGTAGATGCGGGTCCCGTTCAGGTCGAGCGTGACGTCTTTTTCTTCGAAGTCGACTTTCGCATACCCGGCCGCGGACACGATGCGCCCCCAGTTCGGGTCGGCGCCGGTGATCGCGGTTTTCACGAGCGCGGATTCCGAGATTTCCTTCGCGATCAGATACGCCTCTTCACGTGTGCGGGCTCCGGTGACATCCACCGTGATAAAATGCTCCGCCCCTTCGGCGTCCTTGATAATCGAGGTCGCGAGGAATTCAGCGACTTCGTTCAGGGCCGCCTGAAACCGTTCCTGATCTTCTTCCAGGGCAAGGACGCCGCCGGAATGCCCGTTGGCGAGCAGCAAGACAGTATCACTCGTACTCATATGGCCGTCGACACTGATGCAATTGAACGATCGATTCACCGCGTGCCTCAGCATGAGATCCGCTTCCTGCTCGTCCAGCTTGATATCCGTCATGATGACAGAGAGCATTGTCGCCATATTGGGGGCGATCATGGCCGCTCCCTTGGCGACGCCGGTAATGGTTACGGACTTCCCACCGATCTCAACCTGCCGTGAGATCAGTTTGGGAAAGGTGTCCGTGGTCATCATTCCCCGCGCGGCGGCTTCGAGCGCATCCGAACCAGACGCCAACTGTTCCACGACATTGGGGAACCCCGACGCGAGTTTTTCTTTCGGCAGAAAATGACCAATCACCCCTGTCGAGCAAACCAGGACCTGCTCGGCTTCGCAGCCAATCAGTCTGGCGACTTCGCCTGTCATCCAGTGGGCATCTTCGAGTCCGCGAGTCCCGGTGCAGGCATTTGAGTTTCCGGAGTTAATGACCACGCCGCGCGCTTCGGACTGCGTCACCCGTTCGCGCGAGACAACCACTGGAGCACCGCAGACCTTATTCTGCGTGAAGACTCCCGCGGCGACAGCCGGCGACTCCGAGATGAAGAGCGAAAGATCGTTCTTCGACGCATCTGACTTGATACCGCAATACAGACCCGCGGCAAGAAAACCACCCGGCAACTGAGCTGTCACGCTTTAACTCCGTTTTGTAAATGGAACCACTAAATATACGAACAAAAACAGTACACAAGGATTGCCCCGCGATGCTGTCAATCGAGGCATAAGAAGCCGGATATGGCATTGCAAATTCATTTTAACACGAAGGCTCGAAGAATTAAGGAAGAGCTCATTCATTAAGGAATTTTCACGCTGGTAAATGTCTATAGCAGCCCGAGTTCTTTCACCCCTTCGTGACTTGGCGCCTTCGTGTTCAGAAACAATTCTCTTTTACATCGCATGTTCCCGAACGCTTCCTCACTCGTCCGCGCTCGCTCAGCCACTTTTGTGTTCTTTCGTGTGTTTCGTGGTCAACAAATCAACCCGGTGGTTTCATCGAAGTCGTACATCAGGTTGAAATTCTGCACGGCGACACCGGCGGCGCCTTTAATGAGGTTATCGATGCAGACGAGGATGATCACCGTCCCCCGGGTCACACGCACAGTGATGTCGCAGTAGTTCGTGCCGCTCACATCTTTGGTGCCTGGAAGGTGGTCGACGATACGGACGAACGGGGCGTCTTTATAAAAGTCGCGCATCACGTTCATCAGTTCGTCCTCGTTCACCTCGCGGGTAGGCGTGGCATAGATTGTCGCATGAATTCCCCGGTCCATCGGCATGAGGTGCGGGGTAAAGACAACCTGCACGGCCTGACCACACTTCTGCGAGAGGACTTGATCGATCTCGGGGGTGTGACGATGACTGCCCACCGCATAGGCGGATACAGATTCGTTGCATTCCGCGAAAAGGGTCGTCAGCTTGGGGGCACGGCCCGCGCCGGATACTCCACTCTTCGCGTCGATATGAATGCCCGTGGGCAGGATGTCGGCATGACAGAGCAGCGGAGCCAGCCCCAGGATGGACGCACTGGTATAACAACCCGGGTTGGCGATCAGTTCCGCTTCGGCGATCCCCTCTTTCCAGATCTCCGGAAGACCGTAGATCGTGGAGCCCAGGCGGGTCGGATCGGTGTGAACGTGCCCGTACCATTCTTCGTAGACGCCCGGATCGGCGAGTCGATAGTCGGCGCTCAAATCCACCACGCGGCAACCAGCCGCAAGAATATCGGGAATCACCGACATGCTGACCGCGTGTGGAAGGGCGCAGAAGGCACAATCGACTCGGGATGCCAACTCATCGGGGCCGAGATTCTCACAGCGGAGATCGAGCCGACCGTACAGCGACGGGTGGATCGATTGGATATGCGGGTTGTCATCCTGGCGGGTCGTGAGCGCGGTGATCTTCACCTCGGGATGCCGCAACAGGATTTTGATCAGTTCGAGAGCTGTGTAACCGGTAGCTCCCAGGATGCCGACATTGATCATGGACTCATTCTCGCGCAAGCTCCCGACCTCATTGATTGCGGGGCTCGTCTATTAAACAGTTCGTCACCAAATTAAAACGGAACCCCGTCCGCCGATGCCGGCAGGAGGTTCCCGGTCCGTATTGTAGACCATTTTCCGCCGTTCGTCACCCGACTCAATTCAACTCCTCCCGGAGGATTTTTGTCTTGAGAGCGAAGGATGCAATCAGTCCGTGGATGGAATAGACTCGATAATCATATTCCTTTAGATCGTTCCCGCTCAGCCTGCCCGCATCTGGACCGCAACCTCATGCCGAAACCACGCACCTTCCTCTGGACGCTCTTCCTGCTCGCCGGTTCGACCTTATTTTTCGGATCACGGCTGCTGAGTCAGGATCCCCCGGCCCCGAGAGAAGCGTTTGAGGCTGAAATCCACCAGTCTCTTAGTCATCCTGAGCCGGGCTTTCCAGAGACGGCCACGGGAGAGCAGACGGGAACGCTCCAACTCGACGTCGTCGATGCGCGGACCGGCGAACCCCTGCTCTGCCGCGTCAACGTGGTCGGATCGGATGGGAACCACTACGAACCGGGCGAATCGACGCTGCGCCCGTACAGCCTGCAGCGGCTCGGAAACCGGAAGGAAAAGGGCCCCTACCGCTACTACGGGTGGTTCTTCTACAGTCGAGGAAATGAGTCGATCCCGGTTCCCGCGGGTCGCACCCGCATCGAAATCTGGAAGGGCTTCGAATGGCAACCGATGTCGCTCAGCCTCGATATCGAGCCCGGCAAAACAAAGAGTGCGGAAATCCGCCTCTCCCGCAAAGTCGATATGGCCGATCGCGGCTACTACTCGGGCGACCCGCACATTCATCTGGAGCGTAAGACAGATGAGCAGGATGAGCTCATTTTCGATCTGCTCGAGGCGGAAGATATCCGTTACGGACAGATTCTCTGTTTTGGCGACACTCGCAAATACAGTCCCACGATGACAGGCCAGATGGCGCCGCAGTTGCGGGGAATAGGTAACGGGTCCATCCGCTCGCGAGGGGACTACTCCATTATTTCGGGACAGGAGTACCGCTGCGAAACTTACGGTCATATTCTGCTCCTCGGCGCTCAGCGGATAGTCGATGCTGATGGCCCGATGACCGATCCGAACAACTGGCCGCTGTTTGGTGGTGTTGCGGACGAAACACACACTCTCGGCGGACAGGCGATTCATGCCCATGGCGGATATGAAAAAGAGATCTACGCCGACTTCGCCCAGGAAGCGACCGATGGCGTCGAACTCCTGCAATTCGCTGTTTATCGCGGCATTGGTCTCGAAGGGTGGTACCACATCCTGAACGCCGGTTACCGATTCCCGGCCATCGGCGCGAGTGACTATCCCTTCTGCCGGGCGCTCGGGGACTGCCGGACCTATGCGTGGATCGACTCGCGCTCGCCTGACATCACTGACTGGAACGACGCTGTTCGTGCCGGGCGGTCCTTCATGACCACCGGCCCGGTGGTCGAAATGACGGTCAACGGCAAACGTCCGGGGGAAGAACTCGCTCTCGACGCTCCAGCCGATGGACCTGCCAGCGTGCGGGTCAGCATCAAGGGGTATTCCCTCGTCTCATTTCTGGAAGAGCTGCAACTGATTCATCAGGGAGAGATCGTGGAGAAAAAGCAGCTTTTCGGCACAGAACGGACGGGGCATTTCCGCTGGGAGGTCGATCTGCCAGTGGAGAAGTCGTCGTGGATCGCATTTCGCGGCTGGGGCAAGAGCGTCTCCGGACGTGAGAATACTGAGGTGCACACGAACCCCGTATATGTGTCGGTCGACGGCAAACCTTATGCCTCGCCAGAAAGCGTCAAATGGCTGCTCAATAAACTGAAGGAGCAATACGACGTTCAGGCCCAGCGCGAGTTCCCACAGAAAGACCGGGTGCTCCAATATTTTGAGACCAGCCGGAAACGACTTGAGGATCGTCTCCCGAAGTAGCAAACTATCCGCAAAACGGGTCCGGAATTTCCGACCTACGACTCGGTTTATCCCGGCTTCCCTTCCGGATTTTCAGCGTGGACTTTGAAACTTGTGCGCGGAACGTTCAAAATAGTCTCCCCTCCGGGCAGGCAGTAGTCCGTTTGTAAATCATTACCACAGCCCCGGTTGCTCGCATTCGGGGCTCTTTTTTCGTTAATATGGACACCTCAATTTGAATTTCACTATTCCTCCGCGGAAGGATCGATTTGATGAGCCATCCCCATAACTATCCGAAATTGCACAATGCGTCCTGGCCTGGTGTTGTTGGCAAAGGACCTGATTCCGAACCGCCGATCGACCTCGACACGATGCTCGATCTGACCGCGGCCGCTGAGGTTGACGGTGTGAAGTTCGACGGAACCGACGTCTTCCTGTTCGATCCGCACGTGAACATCGATTCGTCCGACGACGATCTCAAGTCGCTTGCCGAAAAAGCTTCGTCCCGCAATCTGTTGCTTGGTTCGCTCGTCGCGCCTGTCTGGGCCCCGACCGGAGGTGGCTCGGCAATGGGATCGGCCGAAGAAGTTCAGAGCTTTCTGACACAGGTGGAGAAAGCGTGCGTCATCGGTCAGAAGTTGAAAGAACTCGGCATCCGCCCGTATGGAGCGATTCGTATCGATTCCGCCGTCGGTCCCGGAGACTGGGTAAACGATCCGGAAGCCAACCAGAAGAAAATCGCCGATACCTTCAACAAAGCCTGCGACATTGCCGCATCGCACAACGAAGTCCTGGTTGCGGAAGGTGAGATCTGCTGGGCGGGCATGCACAGCTGGCGCCGCATGGTCGAGCTGCTCGAGATGGTAAACCGGCCCGAGGTGCTCGGCTTCCAGGCGGACATGGCGCATACGTTCCTCTACCTGATGGGCTACAACGCCCCCGAGGACAGCCTGGTCCCGCGTGACTTCGACTTCAAAGACGAAGCCGCCTTCGATGAAGCGTACACCAAACTGACCGACGCCCTCCGTCCCTGGACGCTCGACTTCCACGTCGCGCAGAACGATGGCACGGTCTTCGGTTCCGGTTCACACGACAAGACGGGACGTCACTGCCTGCCGAACGACCCGAACGGCAAACTGGATATCGTCAAACGGGCAGGTTACTGGCTCCGTGGCAAAGATGGTGAACCGACGAAGAAGTTCAAACACATCTGCTGGGACGGTTGCATGTTTTCCAATGAAACGATGATGAAACCCGAAACCTGGAACAGCATTCTCGCGGCGATGGTTGCCGTTCGCGATGCCCATGGTTGGACAGAGTAAATAACGCCCGGACCGATTCCGTGGCAGTTCGCTCTGCCTCATTTCACTCCATCTGAAATACAACGATCCTTTAGAGGGAATTTCTAATGACCAAACCACTCAATGTCGGACTCATCGGCTACGGCTTCATGGGCCGCACGCACTCCAACGCCTATCGTCAGGTGAGCAAGTTCTTCGATCTCGGACACGAACCCGTGCTGAAAGCATGCTGTGCCCGCAACGAAGACAAAATCAAAGCCTTCGCCGAAAACTGGGGCTGGGAATCGTACGAAACCGATTGGAAAAAACTGGTCGAGCGCGATGATATCGATCTGATCGACATCGGTTCGCCGAATAACACGCACTACGAAATTGCGATCGCCGCCGCTAAGGCAGGTAAAATGGTCATCTGCGAAAAACCGCTGGCGATGAACGTGAAAGAAGCGGAAGAGATGGTCGCCGCTGTTGAAGAGGCTGGCGTCGCGAACATGGTCTGGTACAACTACCGTCGCGTCCCGGCGATCACACTGGCGAAACAGCTCGTGGACGAAGGCCGCATCGGTCGCCCATTCCACTACCGCGCGACCTACCTGCAGGACTGGACGATCAACGAAGACGTCCCCCAGGGGGGTGCGACCTTGTGGCGTCTGGACGCTGCCGTCGCAGGGAGCGGCGTAACAGGCGACCTGCTCGCGCATAGCATCGATACGGCCATCTGGCTGAACGGTCCGATCACCTCGGTGGTCGCGGCCACAGAGACCTTCATCAAAGAACGCGAACATGCCGAGACCGGCAAAAAGCAGGCCGTCACGATCGACGACGCCTGTATGTTTCTCGCCCGCTTCGCGAATGGTTCGATGGGAACCTTCGAGTCGACTCGCTATGCCCGCGGTCGCAAGAATTTCAACACGTTTGAACTCAACGGAGCCGACGGATCTGTCCACTTCAATCTCGAAGATCCGCATCTCTTGAGCTACTTTGAATACAAGAACCCGACCACCGGCCACAA
Organism: Planctomyces sp.; assembly: GCA_002702685.1. Lineage (GTDB taxonomy): Bacteria > Planctomycetota > Planctomycetia > Planctomycetales > Planctomycetaceae > Polystyrenella. The sequence continues at coordinate 13,144 of PABD01000103.1, read as the reverse complement.
AGTGGAAGACCACGTCACCGGCTGGCGCGATATCAACGTCACCAACTTCGAACATCCTTACATGGATAAATGGTGGGTGCCGGGTTGTACGATCGGTTACGAACACACCTTCACGAATGCTGTCGCCGACTTCATCGCCGGCCTCGATTCGGGCAACGGCACCGAGCCGACCTTCCGTACTGCGCTCGAGACCCAGAAGGTCTGCGATGCAGTCCTCGAAAGCGCGAAAAGTGGCAACTGGGTCGACATTAAATAGATCGACCGATAATGATTAACAGCGATTGCCAACAGTGATTGTATCTGTTAAACCTATGTGAACGCATGATAAATCGCGGGCCGGTGAGGCATTGATTACAGCCCCCTCCCGCCGCGAATGAAATAATAATTCCAACGCCGGTATTGGTCTTCCCGACCTGCCGGCTTTGGTCTTTTAATGACGAACGCAATTTTGCGAATGATAACCCAGTTCGAGATCAAACGGGTTCAGGAGAATTTCATGGAACGTCAACCCATCAGCCGCGAAGGCTACGACAAAATCAAAGCGGAAATCAAACAGCTGGAAGAAGTCGAGATGCCGCTCATTGCCGAAAAGATCGCGGAAGCGCGCGCCGAAGGGGACCTGAAGGAAAACGCGGAGTATCACGGTCAGCGCGAAGCGCAAGGGATGATGCAGGCCAAGATTAACTCGCTCAAGTCGCGTCTCTCGAACTGCTATATCGCCAAGAAAGAAGATATGCCCAAGGGGGTCGCCAGCTACGGTTCTATCATCACCGTCAAGAACCTGGACGATGGCGATATCGAAAAATACGAACTCGTCGGCCCCGGTGAAGAAGACTACACCGCGGAGCCCATGAAAATCTTGACGAGCAGCCCGATCGCTCAGGGACTCACGCAGAAGAAAGTCGGCGATCAGGTCGAGGTCGAACTGCCGATCGGCAAAGTTCGCCTCGAAGTCTTGGAAATCGAAGACTGAGTTCTGTTCGCGATGGTTCCGCGACACTGGAATCAGCCCGTCGATTTTCTCTAGAATAAACTTGTTCCATTTGACCGGAAGGAACGCTCCCCTGCCCGACGCACACCACGCTTGACGACACCGCGGAAACCTGCCTGGCTGCTTTCCCGGTGGTCGTCACTAACTCAAATGATTTTGAGGAGCCGTTATGATTCGCTTGCCGCTGTTTTTAAGGGGGCTGCTCTTCGTGGCGGCTCTTAATTTTGCGCTGCCGGGTATGGGGGAGCAGTCGCTTTTCGCCCAGAACTGGCCCCAGTTCCGTGGGCCCGCCGGGAACGGACACTCCGAGGCGGAAAACGTTCCCGTTGAGTGGTCTCATAAAAAGAATGTGGCGTGGAAAGTCGAACTCCCCGGTGAGGGTTGGTCCTCCCCGATCATCTGGCAGGATCGTATCTACCTGACGGCCGCCGTCCCCACCAGTGACGACGAGACCAGCCGCGAACGCTCGCTCAGGGCACTCTGCTTTGACCTCGCGTCGGGAGATGAAGTCTGGAATATCGAAGTCTTCCAGCAATCGCACGAGAAGTCGTACAGTATCCACGGCAAGAACAGCCATGCCAGCGGCACACCGATCACCGATGGCGAGCGGTTGTACGTCCATTTCGGCCCCCAGGGGACGGCCTGCCTGACGATGGACGGTGAGGAAATCTGGAAGAGCAGGGAGCTTTACTTCGATCCGCGGCACGGCACGGGAGGGTCTCCGATCCTCGTTGACGATCTGATCGTCTTCAACTGCGATGGTTACGAAACCGCGGAAGTCGCGGCACTCGATCGTTTCACCGGCAAACTGCGTTGGAGAACCCCCCGACCGCCGCACGACAACATGCAGAAATTTGCGTTCTGTACGCCCATCCTGATCGACGTGAACGGCCAGAAGGAAATCTTCAGCCCGGGAGCATTCGTCGCTGCCGCCTATGCCCCGGAAGATGGGGAAGAGCTGTGGCGGATCAGCCATCCGGGCTACTCGGTGGTGCCGCGACCACTGTTCGCCCACGATCACATTTTCATGGCGACCAGTTTCAATGAATCGCAGCTGCTCGTCATCGACCCCACCGGCAAGGGAGATGTCACCAATTCGCACATCACCGGCCGTTTCGAACGGGGGGTTCCGCACACGCCCTCCCTGCTCATGGTGGGCATGAACCTCTACCTCTTCAGCGACAACGGCATCGCCAGCTGCATCGACGCCAAGTCGGGCGAAGAACATTGGAAGAAACGGATTCCGGGGAATTACTCGTCGTCCCCTGTCTACGCGGACGGAAAGATCTACATCGCCAGCGAAACGGGGATGTGCATCGTCCTAGAGGAGGGCACGACTTTCAAGAAGCTGGCTCAGAACCCGATGGATGAGCGAGTGTTTGCTTCGTTCGCGCCGATCGACGGTGGCCTGATCATACGCGGGGAGAAACATCTCTTCCGCATTGCAGCAGAGAAATAACGACGCCGTTCTGCACCGCGCATAACAAAAGGCCCTTAACCAACTGGTTACGGGCCTTTTTGTTTTATGTTGCTTTTGCCGTGCAGGCGAGAGTGAAAAGCCTGCATGAAACCAGCATTGCCGGTTTCCTTCTAATCCTGATGGTCTTCGCCTCCATTCAGCGGGAATGATTTCGATTCCAACTGCTGCGGGTCTCAATGGCGATGATGATGAGCCATCGAACCTGGCTAAGCGATTTGAGATCGAGCGGTTGATGAACGCCGCCTCTCTCAATAATCGTGCTTAGAAGATCTCTTCCAGTTCTTCGTCCATGACACCGCCGGGACCGTGATCGTAACAGTCCGAGTTGTGCCACAGGGGAAGTCCGGCAGCGTAGCGGGCGGCCAGCATCAGCACTTTTTCTTCTGAGCCGGGTTTCGCTTCTGTCGGGGTCAGCGGATTAATTCCTAACGATTCAAAATCGATTTCCTGAACGTCTTCTTCGAGTTCGAGGCTTTCGTCGAGGTCGAGAGAATCGTTATCGAAATCTTCAACTTCGTCCATAACTCCGATAGAGTTCGACATTACTAATAATCTCCAGATCGAATTCTATAACTAGGGGTGACAGTGATATTCAGTGATCTTCAAGTTCTGGCGTGGCTCAAACTCTAAACCGCAATCCTGCCGTGTCCATTATTCCTGTTGCCGTATCTGTTACGGCGTTGATTCCTTTTACGTGGTTTTCCCAGTTTGGAAGTCTTTTCACTTCCTCAGTATTTCCACTCCTGGTCTCTCCAGTTTGTGTATCCACTTTCCTTGATCATTTTCACTCCCCGAGGCCATGGCGGACCGTGAACGCACGGTGAGCCCGAACCGGTATCCGACAGGGTGAACAGTGCATACACTGATCGCGTCGGATGAGGAAGAAGTCCAATCAAGTCCTGGGAAAGGCTGCTTCAATGCAGCCCGGCTGCATGGCAGGACAAGGTCGCTCTATCGGTGAATCTGATTTTCTAAGGGCCTGAGGACGCGAGGGGCGAGTCAGTCCACAACAATTTTTAATTCACTGATATGAAGACGCCTTGTTCACAGAGGCGGGTTCGAGTCAGTCTGAATTCTCAACAGATCGGCTAGATTCGGCCCTTTTCACAAGTCAACGGCAATTTATGAGGCGAACAGAAAGAGTCGCCGAGGTTTCGTGCCCGACCTGTGTGAAAATAACCCGACCTTGCTCCTGAAAAAATCTGAGAAAGACTAACTTGAAGTTCGTGTTAACGAACTGCCTGATTCTGGACGGGATCCGCCAGAATGTCAAACAAATTTTATTATTTTTGACCTGTCGTCTGAAATTCGTCAGGACGTTGCTCTGCGGCAGTACCAGTTTTATCAAATCTCGGCAACTTAGAGCAATAACAATTAACATAGTTAGGATTTTAACCCGTTTCCTGACAGGATTTTTCGAAGAGAAGCTCATGCAGCGGCCCGCGCGCAGCATCGCATCAACAGTAGCTCATACTTTGATTAATCAGCGCGATCAGAGGCTGGCTCAAAACGCATCTGAACGGGGCAAGTCACAGGGCAAGATGAGGCAGCGTCTCGCTCACTCAATCACGGGGTCGGCGGACCCCGTATTTCTTGAGCTTGCGATCGAGCGTCGAGCGTTCCACGCCAAGAATGGCCGCGGCGTGGGACTTGTTCCAACTCGTCTGCTCCAGGGTCGCCAGAATATGACGCTGCTCGAGCTCCTCCAGCGAACAGGGAGCGAACTCTTCCGGTTCCACGACCGCAGTCTCGGGTTCGAGGGAGAACGGAGTGACGGACGACAGGTGAATATCTTCCTTCTGGATTTCTTCACCAGAGGCCATGATGACCGTACGTTCGACCACGTTCTGCAATTCCCGGACATTTCCCGGCCAGTCATAGGACAGCAGCCGCTCCATTGCCTGATGCGAGAACCGCTTCACTTCCCTGCCCGTGCGGAGGACGCTCCGTTTCAGGAAGTGGTAGGCGAGTATCGGAATGTCGGACTTCCGTTCCCGTAAGGGGGGAACGAGCAGTTCGACCACGTGCAGGCGGAAATAGAGGTCCTGCCGGAATGTCCCCTGCTTTACCGCTTCTTCTAGATCCCGGTTGGTCGCCGCGACGACGCGAACATCGACCTTAACAGCTTTGCGGCCGCCCACCCGCTCGAAGGGGTGACCTTCCAAGACGCGCAGAAACTTCGCCTGCACGGCCTGGCTCATTTCGCCGACTTCGTCCAGGAAGAGCGTGCCCATGTTGGCCTGCTCGAACTTACCCGTTGACTGCGTCGTCGCACCGGTAAAGGAGCCTTTTTCATGGCCGAACAGTTCACTCTCGAGGAGGCTTTCACTGAGGGCGGCACAGTTCATACAGACATAGGGGGCTTTGCTGCGACCGCTGGCCTGATGAACGGCGCCGGCCACGAGTTCCTTGCCGACACCACTTTCGCCGCGTATCAACACGGTGGCGTCTGTGGGACCGATGCGGATGATCGTTTTCCGCAGTTCTTCCATCACCCGGCTGTTGCCGACGAGTTCGTTTTCGATCTGCAGCTGTTTCTTCAGGGTCAGGTTCTCTGTCCGCGCCCGCTCCAAGCCGACTTCCAGTGACTCCCGCTCCTGCAGTTTATCGAGCACGACAGCGGTCTGGTCCGCAATCGCAAGCGTGAATTCGAGGTCGTCAGGTGTGACTTCGTTGTCCGGATCGGTCGAGTAGAGATGAATGAGACCGTAGACGTAGTTCTCTTTACAGATGGCGGCGCAGATCAGGCTCTGAGCCCGGATCTTGCCGAGATGGTCGCGGGTGGAGAGTTTGCTGTCATCGTCAATATCGCGTCCGAGGACCGCCTCCCGTTCCTCCAGAACGAGGCCGGAAAGGTAATCCGAGATCATCTGGTAGGAAAAATTCGATTCCGAGCGACTGACGACCCTCGTGAGCTTTTCCGGATCGGGTGAATCGATGACCGGTTCTGGCAGCAGCAGGATCGCTCCCTGGTCCGCGTTGGTGTTCTCAATAGCATTCTTCAGAGTGATCGCACAGACTTCCTGCACCGATCGAGCCATGCCCATGTTGAGAGCGAGACGGTACAGGCTGGCCAGTTCCCGGCTGGCGCGGTCGCGCATCAACTTGCTGGACGTGGACGCGTTCCGGTAGCGGGACTCGCGCTGTTTCTTCAGGATCTCCGGTCCGAATTCGGACGACGGATTCGGCTCCAGCTTCAGGCTGGGGGCTGTATCAGCACCCTCCGCCCCCTCGTCGAGATTGCCGAAACCGAACATCGACGCGAACGAGTCCGAGACATCCAGCGTGAAACCGAGCCGACATTTTCCGATTTGAATCAGAGATCCGGAGGTCAATTCCTTGTCGCCGTGCGTCTTCGCACCGTTGACGAGGGTGCCATTCCGACTGTTGAGATCGCGCAGCATCCAGGTTTCACCGGCGCGGAAGATCTCACAGTGCCGACGGCTGCAGACTTCATCATCGACGACGATCTTGTTGGATGGCGCCCTTCCGATCGTCAGCACTTGCCCCGGGGTGATCTTGTACATATCGCGCCACTGCCCGTCGGCACGCGAGACAATGTACGCGACGTCTTCCTGTATGGCGGTATCCTGATTGAAGTCCGTATCCGGATTGGACATTCTCGAAAACCCTGAGCCTCTGAGCGGAGCCGAAGTGACCTTATGTATACAACCACTGACTGACCTGCGACCGATGGGAGAAGTGGGACGGTCGGGTTGACAGCGATATTATTCGCGAGGGGCGCCGCGAATACAGCCCGCTTTCGGCAGTCAGGGATCAGTTTTGATTTACCTGTCTCCTCTTCTCTCGGAACATCCGTCCCAGGACGCAGAGGAGAGGAATCATTCCTGGAATGTGAATTGGCCCGCAAGCCAGTCAATTAACTATCTTTATATCCGATCCCGTGATTCAGTGCATCCCTGTAATTTGCTTGCGAACTGATTTTCAGGTCGAAGCGATACTTTCGTTGTATTGGCCAGAGATCAGGAATGCGCCCCGCAGACAGACGTTCTTGCCAGTCGAAAGTGGCACGCGCTCCCTGTAAGTGAGTAGCATTGACATAAAATCGCTGTTCTCTGATACTTTTGCGGGAACCGGCAGTTCCCGCCGTCTCTCCAGTTTTACAGCGGTATTGTCTGATGGAGCGTGATCGCGCGCTCTGACTACCCTTGCTTTCTCCGTTCGCGAACGATTGTTTGCGGCAACCTGGTGCCTGAATAACCACGATTATGACGACAACTCAAACAACCGCCCCCAACCAGGAAGCGTTGGCCAGTTACGCGCAGGATGTCGCCCGAAAAGCGCGCGCCGCCTCGAGGAAGCTGACCCATTTGACGGGCAACCAGAAGTCGGCCTGGCTCGAAGAACTCGCCAGGACCATCGACGCTCGTCAGGCCGAGTTAGTAGCCGCAAACGAAATTGATATCGAAAAGGCCCCCGAATATGGTCTCAACAGCGCCGCGATCGATCGTCTTCGGCTGACCAGCGCGCGCATCCAGGGAATCATTGACAGCCTGCATCAGATCGTGGGACTGACAGACCCGGTCGGAGAAGTGATTCAAAGTCAGTTGCGCCCCAACGGAATCCGTGTCTCGCAGGTACGGGTACCGCTTGGCGTCGTCTTCTTCATCTACGAATCACGCCCGAATGTCACCATCGACGCGGCGGCACTCTGCGTGAAGAGTGGCAATGCGGTGATCCTGAGAGGTGGCAAAGAAGCGTTTCACAGCAACATGGCGTTCTACAAAATTCTCGCAGACAGCCTTGAAAAACAGGGGCTTCCGCGCGATGCCGTGCAACTGGTGGAAACCACAGACCGGGCTGCCGTCGGACATTTTCTCAAGATGCACGAACTGATCGATGTCACGATTCCCCGTGGAGGACGATCGCTGATCGAACGCGTCACCAACGAAGCGACGATGCCGGTAATCAAACACTTCGATGGCATCTGTCATGTGTATGTGGACGACTCCGCCGATCTCGAAATGGCGACGAACATCATCATCAACAGTAAGACTCAGCGACCCGGTGTCTGCAATGCGGCGGAGACATTGCTGGTTCATCAGAGAGTGGCGGAACAATTCCTCAAACAGGCCTGTGCGGAACTGCTCGATCGGGGCGTGGAGTTACGGGGTTGCGCACGAACATGCGACCTGATCGAAGACGCAAAACCGGCAACGGAAGAAGATTACCGAACCGAGTATCTCGATCTGATTCTTTCCGTGAAGGTCGTCGACGACATCGAAGAGGCGATCGAACACATCAACGAACATGGTTCCCATCACACTGACGCCATCGTCACCAGCGAATTAAAAGCCGCGGAAGCATTTCAACTGGCGGTCGATTCGGCGGCGGTGATGGTCAACGCCAGCACCCGCTTCAACGATGGAGGCGAATTCGGCTTCGGTGCGGAAATCGGGATCAGTACCGATAAATTCCATGCTCGCGGACCCTGTGGTTTGCGGGAACTGACCAGTTACAAATACCTCGTGCAAGGATCCGGACAGATCAGAGGATAGGGATTTGAGGCGCTGCAGGTAATTATTGCCTTCAGCATGTCGACCTGGGGCAGCCCGGGTTCATTGTATTTCTTTCAAATGGGGGCGACTCCCACTCGTCCCCGCTCGACGCAATGGCCGATAAACCAGAGATACACAGTGTGGGTCGTGACCATGTTTTTGATCAACTAACAGGATGTCCCAGAACGGAGGCCATGGATGGCAGAAGTTCTCAGCCAAACAGAAGTCGAATCGCTCCTGGCGGCGCTCGATCCCGACGGGACCAGCAGCCCGCCGAAGGCTGGCTTTCGCCCCGCGACCGATCACCACTCGCAGATAAGCCTGTACGACTTCAAACGTCCCGAACGCGTCAGCAAGGAGCAGATGCGGGCCATTCAGGGTCTGCATGAAGGCTTCAGTCGCGAGTTCGGCGCTTCGCTCTCCGGCATGCTGCGGACCATCGTCGAATGTAAACTGATCAGTGTCGACCAGCTGACCTACAGTGAATTCGTTTTCAGCCTCGAAAACCCCACCTGCTTCAACCTGCTGGAATCGACCTACCTGCAGGGACACATGATCCTGGACCTGAACCCGTCCATCATCTTTCCGATCATCGACCGCATGCTCGGTGGAGGCCGTCAGGCCAAGGCAAACTTCCCGAACCGGGCACTGACGGAAATCGAACTGAAACTGGTCTCGCGAATTACCAAACAAGCGATTTCCGCACTCGAAAACACGTGGATCAACCTCTGCTACCTCGACCTGAAAGTATCTCAGATCGAAAGTAACCCGCAACTCGTACAGATCGTGCCCCCGAACGAAGTAATCGTGCTGGTCAGCTTCGAACTGACGATGGGCGAGATGCGGGGCATTATGAACTTCTGTATCCCATTCAATACAATTGAACCCCTTGCCTCGAAGTTGAGTTCGGATTCCTGGTCGGCCTACAAATCCCGGGTGATCTCTCCCAAAGAACAGCTCAACATGGAGACGAACCTTTCTCGGACGAAAGTCGAACTCGTCGCTGAATTGACACAGGTGAAATTGTCTGCGAACGAACTGATGGGACTGTCGGTGGGCGACGTTATCATGACCGAACGGGAAGTTTCCGACGGTCTGACACTCTACATCGAAGGGAAACCGTTCTTCAGCGGCAACCCGGGGACATTAAAGGGGCATAAGGCGGTCCAAGTGGGCAAGCAGATCACGCGGGCGCGTGACATCCTGTCGACCAAAGAAGAACCGGAATTCGTACGACCGACGGAGGCTGTCAAGACGCACCGTTGATGGCGATCTTCCTCACCTAATCCTGAGAACCCGACGCGCCGCAACTCGCCGGAAGTGCGTAAGTTTGACGAATATGCTCCTCACGCAAGTTTGCGGGAAGTACATCATTGATTCATACTGAACGAATCCGGTAAAATTCCTGTAAAGGCGACCCTGTCCATTTTGACAGATCTATCTCCCTTCTGAACTGGTCGACCGAAATTAAATACTCTCCCATCAATTCCCCGATAATTTCTTCTATCCCTTCCCCGTGATGAATTTCATTGTGGCGGCAAGCGTGATTGTCGAATTCAGGGATGTGATCGTGAACGACAACAGATGGGTCTTTGTTGACATCGGAATTAATTATCTCACTGCGCAAGGCGCCGCTGGAGCATCAACTCCGTCGGCCGACTGTTGGGCTCGATCCCACCGTTTGGAAACCTGCTCGTGAGTTATTCACTCCTCTAACCCGTCTGGAATGAGACGTCCAGACGTTGTAAATGACTGAAACAAACTCAGGAAGGACTAGCAATCGAAACCACCCAACGTATGAATGAGCAGATTCGAATCACGCCGATTCGAGTCGTTGATCAAAATGGAGAAATGCTGGGCGTCATTCCCACAGCGGAAGCGCTGAAGCTGGCTGCGGAAGCAGGGCTGGATGTCGTCGAGGTCGCCCCCAACGAGCGCCCGCCTGTCTGCCGGATTATGGACTTCGGTAAGTTCAAATACGAGCAGAAAAAGAAGCTGGCCAAGAACACCAAGCAGCACCAGACGCAGCTCAAGGAAATTCGGCTGCGCCCGAAAACCGGCGACCATGACATCGAGTTCAAGGTCAAACGGGCCCGGGAGTTCCTGGCGAATAAAGACAAGGTAAAAATCAACATCATGTTCAAAGGTCGCGAAAACGCGCACCACGAACGTGGACGGGAAATCCTGTTGGGCATCATCGAGTCCCTGGATGATATCGCCAAAGTCGAAGCTCCTCCGCGTATGGAGGGGGGACGGAACATGTCGACCGTCGTCGCTCCCCGCTGACCGATCAGACGAAACCGACCGCGCTTTCCTCAGCGCTCTCGGTGCGCGCTGTCACCTGCGAAAGTCCATTATATGCCAAGTGCCGATATGGCTTTCCCGCCGTTATTCGGGCTTGGGAGCCGGCTCGAACCTGACTGAGGGAACGCCGTCGGCATAAGAGATGATGTACTGCCCGTCGGATGTCGCGTAGCTGATATCCTGCTTCATATCGAAGTCCGTCTGCGCAGAACGTTCGTAATAGTGCTCGCTCTCGGGGTTCATGTATTTGCGGCCATACATGAGCATCATTTTAGTTCGGTCTCCCAGCGAGTGGCCCGTCGACTTGAAGATATCGCCATCGAGGTCGCTCTCCTTGACGAAGAACTCCTCGATCTTCAGCCCGGCCTTCTTCATGTTTTCGACCATTTCGACGGCATCAGGATAAGGGCAGATATCATCGCCCGTTCCATGAATCACCACGATCCGCGCCTCGTTGCCGAGTTCCTTCATTTTCTGAAGATGCGCGGGATTTCCCACGAAATGGAGTTCCTGGCGGCCGGGTGCGAGGTACATCGGTGAGTTCGGATCACGACTGTAGCGGGCGTCGAGCTTGCTTCCTTCGGGTTCGTTGTAGGCAATATCGTCATTGAGCTTCGGCATTCCGCAGATGTCGACGACGCAACTGAAGGTGCGGGGAGCAAACTTGTTGCACATCAGGCTGACGTTGCCCCCTCCGGATCCACCCGAAACCATGATCCGTCGCGTATTGAAATCAATGTTAGCCGCGTGCAATTCACGATAGACATGAGAGAGGGCACGCAGGGCATCAATGGACTGAAGGTAGCCGAAATCATAGGGGGCGCCTTCCTGTTCGTCCCATTTGCCACTCTGCAGGTAATCGACCGAGATGACAATGCAGTTGAGGCCCGCCGTGAGTTGCCGCGGATCCCCTGCTCCCGTATGGTTCGTCCCTCCCCAGTTGTGCAGGTTCAGCATCAGGCCGGTGTCCGCCTTCACGTTCTCCAGTTTGCCATCCGGATAGTAGACGTACATCGTCACCTTGCGGGGTCCGGGCTGGAATGACCACTCCTGCGTCTCGATCTGGAAACTGGCATCCGTCTGCGGCAATTCCGCCTGCGCCGCCGGAAGGGACAACAACGCCGTAACAACTACAAACAGACAGGGAAACGAGACTCTGATAGATCGACGCAGGGCAAACATGAAAAACAGGCTCCAGCGGGTGTGCAGACAAAGTCGGTGGCGGATGCGAAATCAACGGCTTGAAACAGCGTGTTTCAAAAACTGGAAAAGAGAGGCAAATTACAGGAAAGCATACCCCGTGACGAACGCGGTGGAAACCATCGACTCTGGAAAAGAACAAAAACTGTTCATTTAGCCACCTGCGTGCCGTAAATCTCTCGTCAGTCGGGAATTTATCGGCGGGAGATGCGAGAATTTCGTCGATGAGAGTAGAAACCCGGCGGGCTCGCTCACTATAATCCCCCCTTCCCATCTCGCCCCACGGAGACCGTCCGGTCGGAATGCGAGTTCAGACTCTCTGCATTGGAGAGGATTGGAAGGGAAATATTCCGCTGAATACCAGAGATGGTCCCCGCTGGATCGCTCTGTCTGACCAGGACAGCTCGTCCTGGTGTCATTAACCCAATAGCGTTACTGGTAGAATTTGTCACCATGCCCAAGCAGAAAACACATAAAGGAATGGCCAAGCGGTTCAAAGTGACCGCTTCGGGTAAAGTCAAACACCGCAACGCGTTTCGTGGTCACAAACTGAGTCACAAAAGTGCTCAGCGTAAACGTCAGCTCCGCGCTGACAACGTGATCACGGGCAAAGACGCGATCAACATTATCGAAGCACTCCGTCCAGGACTCTAGGATCTACTCCGTCTTGGACTGCAGGGTCCCGCTCTGTAATCGAGAGTCCCCTGCACCTTCGCTTTGTTGTTTGCGCCGAACCCGTTTCGAATTGATCTTTTTTAACCAGTTGTTACCCCGTTCTGTCCGTCCGGTCGCAAGGCTAACTCGCCCGGTTTCGAGAGCAGGATGCGATCTTCCTGTGTCGACGTCCCCTATCATGAATAATCGAGGGGAAACTTCGACCGACAGCAAAGATCAGCACTGGTGTCCGCTGGCCCCGGCGAGGCTCTGATTCTGACAGAGGATGAGTCGCGAAGGTCAACGTCACAACTCAACATCATTTCCGTATCAAACTATAGATGGTAAGTCGTCATGCGTGTTAATTCAGGTGTAGCCCGTCGTCGGTCCAAAAAACGTCTTTTCAAAGAAGCCCGGGGTAACCGCGCTGGCCGCAGCAAACTGCTGCGTACCGTTAAAGAAACCCTCGTCCGTTCACGGGCGAATGCGTTCCGCGACCGCAAAACCCGCAAGCGTAACTTCCGCTCGCTGTGGATCATCCGTCTGTCCGCCGCCTGCCGCGAACGGGGTATCTCTTACTCCCGCTTCATCAACGGCCTGACCAACGCGCAGATCGGCCTCAACCGCAAGACTCTGAGCGAACTGGCCATTTCGGAACCGGCGATCTTCGACGAAATCGTCGAAAAAGCGAAAGCAGCCGTTTCCGCCTCCTAGTGCGCCGAGTCCTATTCGCTGGATTCAACCAAGCCCGCTGCTGTTATTTCCAACGGCATCTGCGGGCTTTTTTCATGGAACCGCTCCGTATTGAAAATTGAGCGTGAACCGGCGAAGATCAAGTATTATCTGATTCCGGCAATCTCTCCTCCCCCCTGCATTCTGTTTCCGCCCGCATCCCGGGCCTTGACCGAGAACACCATGGATACGACGACCGCTTTCGCCGCTTACCAGGAAGAAGCCCTGAGCGCCATCAACGCCGCCACCGACGAGCAGCAGTTG
>PABD01000102.1 GCA_002702685.1 Planctomyces sp. | reverse complement strand
TCGCTGCCGAGGCCATAGGTCAACCACGAACCGAGAGCAGGGCGACCCGGTTGCGAGCGACCAGTGTTCATCGACCAGATCGAGGGCTCGTGCCCGTTTATGTCGGTGTGCATGGAGCGAATCAGGCAGACGTCGTCGATGACTTCCGCCAGATTGGGTAACAGTTCCGAGAGCTCTGTTCCGCATTCGCCCCGTTTTTCGAACTTGAATGAACTCCCTTTGAGTTTCTTAGATGCCCGGTTGATGAAACTGTAGGTGACATCTCCCTTGTACTCCGTGTCGTGGAATTTCGTCAGCATCGGTTTGGGATCGGTCAGGTCCATATGGCTCGGACCACCGTGCATGAACAGCGAAATCATCGACTGCGCTTTGGGCTCGAAGTGAGCCTGCTTCGGCGTCAGGTCGAATTTCTGCTGTTCGACGAACGGAGCGAGTTGTTCATTCCCCAGCAGGTTTTCCTGTTGCAGCAGGGTCGCCAGCGCCATCCCGCCGATGCCCATCGCGTTCCTAGCCAGGAACTGGCGGCGACTGACGAAAGGTGAAGTACCCGAAGTGGACGGCGAGTCGTTCAGTGGTGATGTCATCATCGGAGTTACCTGATCGTGCAAACCTGATTGCGGCGGGAAGGAGGTGTGGGGTGGGGATGGTAATCGAATCGGGGGGCTGTGATCGATCCTGGTCAATCGACGTACATGAATCCGTTGGAACTGAAGATCGCCTGGCAGAAGTCAACGAGTGCCTGTTTTTCCGGGGTTTCATAGGGATGTTTGGGATCCTTCTGTTCCGGTGGATGCGCCGTGAGCCAGGCCGTCTGCTGTTCGAGGAAGGAGAGCGCCGTGGCTTCTGTCTCGGCGTCCATTTCTTCCGCGAGTGCGCGCTTCCAGGCCGCCTGTACCTGTTGACGCGGATCATGCGGGAACTCGGTCATCAGTTGTTCGGCCATCAGGATGGATGTCTCCAGCGAGAAGTCACTGTTCATCATCAACAGGGCCTGCGGGGCGACGGTGGAGACGGTTCGCTTTTCACAGTTCACCACAACCTGCGGAGCGTCGAAGGTGCGGAGCATGGTGTGAGGTTTACTGCGGACTACCTGCACGTAGACGCTGCGACGATACTGTTGCCCATGCAGGGGGACGTTCTTACCGGGGGTATTGGAAGCCCCTTTCTGGTCTTCGCCGAGCACAATCTGACCGACATCGTTTTCCTTTACGGGAACAGGGTCGCCGTACAGGCTGCGGTTGAATGTTCGCGAGGCGGTCAGCATCGAATCGCGAATCGCCTCGGCATCAAGTCGGACGAGTGGCTTCTTCCAGTAGTGGAAGTTTTCCGGATCCTGAGCAAGACCGGCATCGCGATTGGTCGATTTCTGTTTGTAAACGGTTGAGCTCAGAATCGTCCGGTGCATCTGTTTGATATCCCAACCGGTCACCATGAATTCATCGGCGAGCCAGTCGAGGAGATCGGGATGATCGGGAGCGACGCCCAAGTTACCGAAGTCACCGGGCGTATCGACCAGGGCGCGGCCGAAGTGATGCATCCAGATGCGATTGGCCATCACGCGGGCGACCAGTGGATGTTCGCCACTCGTCAGCCATCTGGCGTATGCGAGACGTCGACCACTTGCGGGTGTCGTCTCATCGTTCGACGGGATTTTGCGAACGCCACCATCTGTTACGGCGATCGGCAGGGCTGCGGGTTCGACTTCATCCAGGGGTTGGCCCGGGTCACCGCGATGGAAGACGCGCGTGGTCGGCAACTGACCGGGGACTTCATTGAGAACCGAAAGGAAATCCTGGAAGGGTTTCTTCGCGCGAACTGCATCGATATCGGCTGCGCTTTTCTTGAGGTCTTCGGCCGCCTCAGGATTGTACTGATACAGATTGCCCGCGTTGATGTTTACGGAAGGATACCGTTTAAAAAGTTCCGTTTCCTCTTCCGTCCGTTCGCCGGCCGGTTTGTAGTAGATCGTGCGGAGCTGGTCGCGAAGTTCTTCCGGTTGATTGAGCAGTTCCTTTTCGACGGCCGCGTCGATGTACTCCTTTTGCTTCGCTTCCCGCTCTGCTGAAAGCTTCTGAGCTTCCGCTTCAATTGCGGCGGCGGCTTCACGATCGGCGGTCGTGTAGAGAGAAATCAATCGCTGGTCCGGTGTCCGCCAGTTTTCGCGATTGTAGGCGGGTTCGAAGATCGCCCGCATCCGGTAGTAGTCTTTCTGGCTGATCGGGTCATACCGGTGGTCGTGGCATTGGGCGCACCCTACGGTGAGACCCGTGAGCGAAGTCGACACGATCTTGATCGTATCGGCCATTACCATGTTGCGATGTTCTTCGTCGTTGAAACCGCCGACGTTGGTCCCGTCGGCCGCCATGCGGAGGAAACCCGTTGCAGCGAGGAGATCCTGTTGCTCGCGCGTCAGGTTTTCATAAGGCGGCAGAACGAATTCATCGCCGGCGAGCTGTTCGATAACGAGTTCATTGAACGGCTTGTTCTCATTGAACGATTTAATGATGTAGTCGCGGTACTTGTATGCATACGGACGGATGCGGTCCTGTTCTGTCATACCGTCCGAATCCGCGTAGCCAGCGACATCGAGCCAGTGCCGTCCCCAACGTTCGCCATAATGCGGGGAAGCGAGGTAACGCTCCACCATCTGCTCGTACGCATCGGGAGCACTGTCATTGAGGAATTGATCGAGTTCCGATTCGGTCGGTTGCATCCCGGTGAGATCGAGCGCGACGCGGCGGATCAATGTCTCTTTACTGGCGATTTCAGAAAAGGTCAGTCCTTTGGAGGCCATCTTGTTGAGCAGCAGGGCGTCGATTTCGGTCCCGACCTGTTCCGGCGCGGGGAGCGTAGCGACGTCTGGGATTGCCGGGCGCGTGATCGGTTGGAACGACCAGTGTTCCCGCTCTTCGGGGGCGATCCCAATCCCTTCGGGGATCTCTTCGGGTTCGGGACGCGCTGTTTGCGCACCGGACGCGATCCATTCGCGAACGATGGCGAGTTCTTCTTTGGAAACGTGCGCTTCGCCCGGCGGCATCTCCCCTGATTCCATTCGCATGAGCAGATAACTGGCTTCCGGATCACCCGGTTCGAGTGCCGGTCCTGAATCTCCCCCCTTAACCGCGAATCGCGTTAACCTCAGATCGAGCCCGCCCTTCGTTGATTCAATCGAGGCGCCATGGCAATCGAAGCAATGCGCCCGGAAAATCGGTCGAATGTCGCGTTCAAATGTCAGGGGGCCGTCATCGGCGGCGGTCGCGTCTGACAGTCCTAATGTAAGCAGGGAGAGCGATGACAGGCTGAGAATCAGCATGCGACGCAAGGAAGCTGAAAGAATTCGGACGGGCATCAGTGTACCTTCAACGAATTTCAGGTAGGGCAATGGGGTGGGAGACCACGGGAGTCTATTCGGAGAAGCGCGACGGCTTGGTGGGGGGGATGCGAACAGGTGTTCGTATCAAAGGTTGGACATATTTTAATTGTCGCACAAAAAAAGAGGCCCCACAAGTGTTGAACTGCGTGGGACCTCCTGCGGATGGTTTTTTCCAGATGGGACAGAAATTTCTATCGACAACGGAAAGATTTTTTGAATGTGCTGATATGTCTATTTCGAGGTCGTCTCGAGTTCGCGGGGTTCTTCCTCCGAGTTCGACGGGGGAACGGCAGTCGCCGCGGCGGAACCGGAGTCGAGCAGGTGGGTCTCCATGAAGTACCGGCTACCGGCAGCAATCACCAGGACCAGGTTGGCAATGACGGCGGCGAGGACGTATTCCAGTCCACCGGCACCCGTCGCATAGCTGTGCAGTCCGACGGCGGTCGGGGCATTTGAGCCCGTCAGCCAGCCGTGAATCTGCGGCAGCACGAAGTTCACACCGTACCACGACATCAGAATCGCATTGAAACAGAGAACGCTGCCGATGTTCGTTCCCAGGGTGCCGACCCAACCGGCGAACCGACCGTGCAGCACGACGAGGTAAACGAGGAGCGAGATGAGCGCCCAGACTTCTTTGGGGTCCCAGTCCCAGAAGCGGCCCCAGGAGACGTCGGCCCAGAGACCCCCGAGGATGGTCCCGGCTGCCAGCAGGAGGACGGCGACCTGCATCGCCTTGTAGGTATAGCTGGCGAGGGTCGCAACTTCCTGCGGCGGTTTGCGCGACGACGTTTCCAAATGTTGATCGCCCGAGCCGATGCCCGTGACGTTTCGTTTAAGCGAAGCGGCCACGACGGAAGGTTTCATCGCTTTTCTCGCCTGCTTCATACGACTCGAGAAGGATTCTTTCGCTTCGCCGTCGGTGGGGCTGTTTGTTTTGCGATAGCTGCCGAAGAGGTAGTAGAGCAGCGCCAGGTTACCAAGCCCCCAGGCGAGGGCACCCGCACCATAACTCGAAACGATGGTCAGTACGTGGATCGTCAGCCAGTAGTTGTTGCGGAGAACGGCGGCAATGGACCCGATGCGGGGGTTGAGAATGTCCGGACTACGCACACCCACGAAGTAGGCGAGCATCATGCCGAGACAAGCGACCGGCAATGCCCCCAGCAGGAAGAAGCGGCGATCGAACGCCTGTTTCCAGATCGTATCATTCCACTGTTTGTAAGAGGCGGGTACGGTGACCAGGCTGTAAAGCAGCGTCAATGCCGCACGCGGAACATACCACGCGGAGAGCAGGACGGTGGTCATCCCCACGATCCAGACACCGAGTTCTCCGAAGGAGAAGACGTGGTCGAACAGGGGGGGATACAGATCGATGATGCGGAAAGTCGTGTTACTGCGAGTGAGGAACCAGACGATTCCGACAAATCCGGCAAACTGAAGTGCGAGCGAGAGTCCTCGAACGACGAGTCCCGCCGCAGAGGTCTTCGTTTCCGCGGCCGCTTTTCCATCAGTCCGTTTACGCTGTGAAAGCGGGAAGCGGGTGATGTCCCAGCTCTGTTTGAGACCGGGCCACAGGAAGGGAAGCAGGCAGAACCAGAGTCCCAGGATTGCCACGACATACGAAACCCAGACGACGGTTTCATACATATTCGTCACAGGGGGGCGTCCGCTGATGATGATTCGGAGGAAGAAACCCCAGGACGAATACAGAATCGCGCCGACTGTAGTCAGCAACGCGAGTGAGTATGCCAGCTTCTGACGCCGCACCATCATGGACAGGACTACGATGAAGATCGCGACGAGGAAATAAATCCACGCGGAGCGGAACGGTTGTGATTTGTTGTAGGTCAATTCCCAGGACGTTGATCCCTCGGCCGGATAAGCGGTGGCGGCCAACACGCTCGGTTCGATTGGCAACGGCTTGTAGGCACGCCAGATTTCGGCATCGAACTGCCCGAATTTCATCGAGTTCGGTTCCGGCGGTGTCAGCAGAGCCCGCTTTTCTTCCATTACTTCGGCGAGATGACGAACCTGTCGCTCGAAGGCACGCATCGATTTCGCGAACGCGTCGGCGTCCGCTGCATCGTAAGCTGTTTTGGTATCGACGTACGCTTGTTCCATATCCCGGACGGCGACGAGAACTTCTTCCCGGAAGGAGTGGGCAATCGCCAGTTGCGGGAAGTGCGACGGGGAGAATACGCCGGCACCGCTCATCTCGGCAACCCAGGAGAGAAGCGACTGGCCTTCAGTCGCTTCGACCGAGGGAACCAGCGTATCGGCCATCAGGGCTGCGGTGGTGACATCCGGGTTGGCGTACCATTCTTCACGATCGAGCAAAGCGCCGAGCGAAACCCAGTGCTTGATTTTGTCGTCGGTATCGACGGCCGCCGCGACTGTACGCGGATCGAGGCTCGGCACGATATACAAGTTGTTCGCTTCGCGGATGCGGAGGAAGGTATTCAAGTGTTTGTAAAGCTCGGCGACTTTGGCGTTGATCCGGCGGTCTTCGGCTGTTTCACCGACCTGGTCGGGTTGCAGGTCCTGTCGACTGGCGGTGTCGAGTTCCCGGACGCGGGTTTCGAAGTCGGTTGACCAGAAGACAGGCCGTCCCTGCTCCATCGAGGCGTCCCAGTTCATGATGTCACGAACGGAAACGTAGGTTCCTTTTTCCTCGAGCGGTGCTTCTTCGGTGCTGAGCACTTTTCGCAGCGGTCGATAGGCGCACGCCAGGATGTCGCGGCTCAACCACTCATTCGGATCAGCGATCCACGCGTAGAAGAGTTCGGGGGCTTCGTATTTGATGCCCGTTTCGGGATCTTCCCACTTCGCCCGTCCGGTAACGAGCGTCACGACTTCTTCCGCAAAGGTGTCGATCGGTTTGATGCGACCTTCATCGAGGACCGGGATACGCTTCCAGACCGACCAATCGAAATCCGCGCGTTCTTTCGCGGCGGGTGCGGATTGCTGCTCTTCCTGCGCCACTGTGGTCGCAGTCGTGAGACCGGTTGCGAGAAGCAGGGTGAGAAGTACCGGAATGAATGTCTTACGCTTGAATGTCAGCATCGCAAACAACCTCTGAAGGGAAGTGCGGGTTTTTCGGGTGGGGTCGTCGTCAAGACGATCGTCAATTCAGACGGAGTCAGACCTGAACCGAGACGGGTTCCTGCTCATTGGCGGGGCTGTCCTGGGTATCCGTCTGGTCCGCGGCTGCGTTCCGTGTAGGAATTCGTTTGAAGAAGTACGCCCGCATGTAGAACATGAGAAAGATACCGAGCACAATCAGTGCCGAGCCGAGGTACTTCACGGGCCGACCTGGGTCATAGTTGACACGGAAGATCGATCCATAAGGCGTGTTCGGCGGTTGCGGTGGAAGGTAGTTTTCCTGGAAGAACCGGAGGGGGCGCCCGTCGAGATCGGGATAGTCGAGCGGTTCGTTCATGGTGATGACATGGGTTTGCGCCTCTTCGCGGGAGGCGATCCATGCTTCGCGTTCTTCTGCGGGAAGTGTCTGATATTCGGCGAACAGTTTGGCAAACAACTCGCGGCGCTTGGCATCGACCTGAGTGCGGAGCGCTTGTCGTCCCGCGGCGTCGGATTCGGCTTCGAGTTTTTCCTCGAGTGCCGTGATCTCCGGATGTTGGCGGACGTCGAGGAGCAGCACATGGCTGGTGTAGTTCGCCGCCATACTGGTACCGGGATCGACATCGAGGTCGAAGTCAGTCAACTTCATCGCGAAGCCGACATCTGTCTGCCGGACATTGTAAGAGACATTGATTCCCTGTCCGCCACCGAAGTCAGTGCGATGGACTTGCCCACGGCCTTCTTCGACCCAGGGGGCGGGCAGATTCTGTTGCAGCCAGAATTCTTCGCTCTGTTTTTTCCCGTCGGCATCCCAGGTGACGCGCACCTTGATGCGTTTGGACTGGCCGTTGGCATCTTTATCGAATTCGACGGGGAAGACTTCCACGACTTTTTCTTCGTCATCGGAAGTGAGGAAACGATCGAGTCGCATGGACCAGACGTTTTTGCCGCCTCCCATCGACCAGGTATCGACCGCTTCACCGACTTTCAAATCTCCGGCGGCGGTGACGAGTTTGCTTCCCTTCTGCCAGACGCGATAGGCGAGTTCATCGTTTGGTCCCATCAGGATGTCGATTCGTCCGTTCATTTCCGGATGGTAGAACTCGACATAGAAGTCGTCAGGGGCGGAGGCGATCGTATTCACCGGGAACCGGGCGAGGCGGACGATGTTGTATTCTTTGTCTTCTTCCTCTTCCGCTGCGGCGGGTTCGGTGACTTTGATCTGCACGGCCGGCATCTGTGGTTGCTCGCTCTGCGAGACGAACTCGCCGGTGGTGGTCAACATGCGGAGGTCGAGCGTCGGAGCGTAGTTGAGAAGCTCGATCTTCAAACCGTTGTCGAGTTCGTACGCGCCCCCTTCTTCTTTCAAGGTCTCCAACTCGGAGACATTGATGTGATAGATCTCCCCTTCGGACCAGACGGCAATCACACCATCGCCAGTGACAAACCGCTGGGGACGGGTTTCTTTGAATCGCTCAAGGTCCGCGGCGTCGGAAGTTTTCCACATGAGGAGGTTCCCCATGCCGCCGAACGCAGCTTCCGCGAAGGGACGCCCGGGTTCCCACTCGAGCTCAATGTCCATCTCCGCGCCGATGACGGCCTGGGAGAAGGTGAAGTCGAGATAGGGGAGTCGATGGACTTCGCTCGCGGAATAATAGTCGACGACTTCCACTTTATAATCGTCGCTGTTGTAGACGGTGATGGGCTCGTGTTCCCAATCTCCTGACGCGAAGCCGAATCGCTCCGCCACTTTTCGGGAGAAGGGTTTATCGTGATACGAATTCCAGTTGAAGGGGCCGAGCCGCAGGGTTTGCTGATATGTTTCCGGGTGATCGGGGAGCCCTTCGATCTGCAGGTAACCCGATTCATCGATGTCGATTGCCATGGTGCTCGAATCACCGAGGAAGACGAGCATCTGAGAGTTCAGGCTTCCCATAAAGCTGATCGCCGAACCAAACAGCAACACGAGCAATCCGACATGGGTGACGACGAAACCGGTCTGATGTCGTTTCCAGGGAAAACGAATGGAGGCGGCGCAGAAGATATTGATTGCCAGGAGGGCGAGGAGCGCGGCGAACCACTTAGAGTGGTAGAGGTACCATTGCACCGCTTTAGTGCCGAGATGGGCTTCCACAAAGGTGGCGTACGCCAGAACCCCGGCGAGCGCCAGAATCAGCAGAACGGCGAGTTTGAGCGACGCAAGCAATTCGTAGAGCCAGAGCAGACAGCGGACTGGCAGAGGCTGCGACGAATCGTATATTTTCGGGCGGGCCATGCAGACTTCTCGTCGGATGGTATTGGTAGAGTTTACGTGACTTCCGTTCAGGTGGCTGGTCCGCAGTCAAAAGCGCCCCGCCGTTCGTGGGAACTGGCGTCACGGACGCTGACGGAACAGCGATTGAGTACAGAACTGGAGTTCTTGTGCCGAAAGGAGGGCCTGAAGTTGTTCTGTGGGAACGCCGTACAGGTATGAAAGTCAACAGGTTGGAGTCGGGAAGGGGGCTCGAGTCGGGGGAGGGCCGGTGTTCACCTCCATACAGACGCCGGAAACGAGCTCAAGTTCTCTATTATAGCCCTCCTCGCGGCACGAGGTACACAACCTCTCCGGAGGGGATTGCGGTTTTTTCCAAAACGGGAATTCTCAGGGCGAATCTCCGCGCTGGTCGTCCCGACACCCCTTCTTACGTGACAATCCGGGCAAATTCGGGGAATGGTGGCACGGCATCTGCACTTTTTCTGTTTCAATTGAGGGAGAATGGATTTTTCACCTCAAGATGAGCGTCACCGACGGAATTGGTATCGCTCCAGAACCCTTTAAAAACAGACGATCGCAGTGATCGGAGCAGGGATTGCTCATTCATCACCTCAGTAGCCCACCCACATTTTCCTGAGGTGATTTTGTAAATTTGGCAAAAGTTTTTGTCATATTTACAACCCAGGCATGGAAGCCGCACCATCGGACCTCCTTCTCGACCTGACCCGTCGAGGACCGGCCGAAAAAAATCTGCTGCCCGCTTCCCCGTCTGGCGAATGTCATTCTGCTCCCCGCTGCTTTTCACGACGCAGGGAGTATCAGCCATTAACGCTTACCGGATTCTCGCCTCGGCCCTGATTGTTGCCTCACTTTCTGTCTCTCTCTTTGCTGATGAGCAGGATGCCATCGAAAAGATGCAGCGACGGAACATCGTCCTCGAGTTCACTGCCGACTGGTGTACCTACTGTCGCCAGATTCAGCCGATGGTGTCCCGTCTGGAACGGGAAGGCTATCCCATCCAACACGTGAACTTCGACAAGAACCGGAAAATGGCTGAAGAGATGGGGGTCAACGCACTTCCCTGTTTCGTGCTCCTCGTTGATGGCCAGATCGCGAAAAAGCAGCTGTACTATGCCGGTCCCGAATTCAAGGTCGAGCTCAACCAGATGCTGACCTCGGCGACTGACTCCCGCGAAGCGAAGATGCAGGAACTGAAGACGATCATCGTCGAGAATGGTCGGAAACGGTCGCTCGACGGGGCCGACGCTTCCGCTCGCACCAAAGGGGGCGCGGATATTCGACTGGTGGCCAATGAACAATCCAAAGGTGGCTTTGATTTCGCAGCCTTCGGATTAGGGGAAAAAGAAGAGACAGCAGCCGTCGTCGCCCCGGCGATCCGGCCCGAATCGAATCTCGGCCCGCACGAAAAGCCGGTGAGCTTTGATCAAGGAGCCATCCCGACCGTGAGAATTCGGGCGAATGATGGAACTGGTGTGAACTTCGGTACCGGGACGATCATCGCCAGCAAAGGGGGCAAGACGTATATCCTGTCCTGCGGCCATATCTTCCGTGGTATGAAACAGGGAGAACAGGTCGACCTCGACGTCTTCGTCAATGGAAAAACACATCAGCTGAAAGCGCAGCTCGTCAACTACCGCCCCGATGATGTTGACCTGGGGCTGTTGTACCTGGAGTTCGACTACGAATTCCCCCACGCTTCGATCGCCGAGATTTCCAGTCTGCCTGTTTCACAGGACGCGGTCTTCAGCATCGGTTGCGGTCGCGGAGAGCTGCCGACGCGAATTGACATGCAGGTGACTCGACTCAACCAGTACATGGGTCCCGATACGATCGAATGTACGACGATGCCTGAGCGTGGACGTTCCGGCGGGGGACTTTACACTGGAAACGGCGAACTTATCGGCGTCTGCATTCTGGCCCAGCCGACCGAAGAACGCGGGATTTATACGAGTCTGAAACCGATCTATCAGTTTCTTGATCATTGCAAATTATCCTTCCTGCATCCCGCCACGATGGATATGAGTGAGGGTACCGCCATCGCAGACTCAGAAGGGGGATTGCCGAAGTTTGATGAAGAGCAATCTCCGACGGAAAATGTGACTCCCTTTGGCGGCCCGGTGGCTGGAAACAACGGGAGCAACGCCAGCATTGCTGACAACCCGCTCGGTGAACCAGCCAGTCTCCAGAACATCGGGGTGAACTCGAACACGTCAGCGAAAGACGTGGAGTTAATTCAAAAGGCGATGGCGTCCGCGGCTGGAGCCGAGATCATCTGCCTCGTCCGGCCCAAGGATGACCCGCACGGAGAGCTCCAGGTCGTCGTAATCAACAAAGCGACTCCGAAGCTTATCAACTACCTGAAACAGAACCCGCAACCGACGACATTGCCGACCGTTTATCAGGTTCCGGGAAACCAGAATTCTACGAACCATGCCCCTGCTCAACAGGGACCGTCCGCCTTTCAGAGTGCTCAGTTGCCGAACAGCCCACAGGCGATGAATCCGCTCACCAATCAGCAGGTGGAAACATCGGCGTTATCAGAGGACAACCCCTTCGATACGGCCGCCAGCACGCCGCCAGCCACGAACAGTGCGACTCAGATGAACGACCGGTACCTGCCACCCATCGATACCGAGCTGTTCTCGGACGCCCCTGTTACGGAGCATTCTCCCTGGGCAGGCTCCTCCTTCGATCAATAGGCCGCAAGGCGATCACATGATTCCGGCACTCGCCCGTATCGGTCATCCGGCTGATACGGGCGATGTTGTTTGATCACGCGCGGGCGTCGAAACAATCCAGTCGAGGATCGCGTCGGCTGTCTCCTCCCAGTCAGCCTCGTTGAGCAGTTCGTGTTTATGACGGATGAAGGATTTGCCGGTGGTGGAAGCGGGCGAAATCTTATGTAGCTCATTGAGCCAGCTCATTGCCGATACCGCATTAACGAGGGAATCGTTCTGCGATTGGAAGAGGAGCGTCGGGACACGGATGTTTCCCAGCTGTTGCCAGACCGCGTTCAGCGCACGCTGGCACTCGAAAAAGAGGCCCGCGCTGATCACTTCGCTGCCGAGGGGATCGTAGGCCCGCTTGGCGACGGAGGCGGGATTCGTCGTTGTTTCGGAAGCATCAATTTCTGTGGCGAATAACGTGCGCGGCGAAACGTTCGACAGCAGTTTTCCGGCGTACCACTTCCAGACGGGTGGCTTCCGGACCATGCCGAGAAAAGGAGAGAGCAGCACGAGGCGCGAGCGGGCGTCCGGATGCAGTTGTGCGTCGCGAGCGGTAATCAGGCCGCCGAGACTGTGCCCGACCATCGTCAGCTGATCGGCGTCCAGTTCGAAATGCTGGCGGATGACGGTGAGGTCGGCGCAGAAGTCGGCAAACCGATCGACATGCATTCGCGGTCCGGAAGATTGCCCATGCCCACGCAGGTCATGAAGTATGATCTGGAATCCGCGGTCGGCGCAGTACATCGCGAAGTGCTCGTACCGACCACCATGCTCATTCAATCCGTGAGTAAAGAGTAGAGTCTGCGCAGCGGATTCATTGATGGCGTGAAACCGGCGCGTGAGCAGTCGGGTTCCGTCGAAGGATTCGACATATTCGAAATCGATCCGCATGAGGTTCCCTTTTCCTCCTGCTCGTGATGAATAAGCTGTTGGAACTTCGATGGCGGCATCATAAGGGGAGTGCCGCGCTGAGGCCAAGACATAAAAAAACGACTGGAATTGCTTCCAGTCGTTTTGTGATTACAGCCATAGAAGGGAGAGGATTATTCCTCGCCACCTTCTTCCTCTTCTTCGTCCAGCGATTCCGTGACGGTACCGGCGATGGGCCGGGCGACGGCCGTCACCGAGTGATCGGTATTCGGCTTTCTGTCGACGTCTTTGAATTCGGCTTTGCCGAGGATGAAGTCGATCGCTTTGCGTTCGCGGATTTGTGCTTCGAGGTTTTCAATCGCCCCCGATTTGACCAGACGGGACCGGGCACGCCGCGGATTTTCGCCCGATTGCATCGCCATCATCTGGATTTCGAAATCGATCTCCCGCATGTCGACGTTGAGTTCTTCGGTCGACGCGATACGGTCCAACACGAAGTGCTCTTTCAGAGCCTGACGCGTGGTGGAGACTGCGTTCTGGCGAAGCTGGTTTTCGTGCGCCTGGATATCCTGGCGGGTGAAACCGGCCTGCTGCATCTCCAGGATTTCACGACGCAGGGCGTTTTCGACCTGACGGAGAACGAGGTTCTCGGGGAGGTCCCAGTCGGCTGACTCGGTGATTTTCTCGAGCACCTGGCGACGGGTCGCCTGACGTTGTTCGTAGGTACGCTGACGTTCCAGAGTATCGACCACCTGTTTACGGAAGGTGTCGATGTCCGGGAAGCCGATACGGGTCGCCAGTTCGTCGTCGAGTTCCGGGGTTTCGGTCTCGTGGACGCTGTTGATTTTGAAGGTGGCCTTCAAGGGTTCTCCACGGAGCTCGACTTTTTCAGCTTCGTCCGAAATTTTGACTTCGGTCTCGACTATGTCGCCCGCTTTGGAGCCGGAGACGAGTTTATCGAAGTCTTTGAGTTCGGCGTCGTGGAAACGAAGCGTCGAACGGACCTGCAGGCGGAGTTCGGTCATCTTGTTGATGACTTCGCCATCTTTGATGAATTCCACATTGCAGTTGATGATGTCCCCTTCGACGACTTCACCCTCTTTGTCTTTGGTTTCGCCGTACTGAGCGGCGTAACGCTGCATGAAGGCGTCGATGTCGGCGTCGGTAATTTCCCAGTTAGGACGCTCGATTTTGAGGCCTTCGTATTTGGGAAGTTCGAACTCAGGGCGGACTTCGACATCGAATTCATATTCGAAATCGCCCTCTTCCGGGATTTCGATCGCATCCATATCGAGATCGGGCTCGTTGATCGGGTCGAATTCATTTTCTGCGGAGATCTGCTCGAGGCTTTCGACCAGCAACCGCTGTTTGACCTGATCGGTCAATTCGGTTTTGAAACGTTTGCGAACGAGATCAGCGGGAACATGACCGACGCGGAAACCGGGGACGGAAGCAGAACCGGCGAATTCGCGAACGGTATCGTTGATCGCGCTGTCGATGTCTTCCCGTTTGATTTTGACGGAGATGTGTTTCCGGCACGGACCAGAGTTATCAATTTTCACGTCAAGGTTGAGTTTCGGTTTTTCGGCGACGGCACCCTCGGTCGGGGTCGTTTCTTCTTCGGCAGTCATGCGTGCATTCCTTCAGGAGCGACGGGAGATTGAACTGTCTCGCACGAGCGGAAAACAGTGTTCACCCGCTCGCGGGGATCCTGGTCTATTCTTCTGGTCTGTATTTCGTTTCTGAAAAGGATTTCCTGTCTGGGAAAGTGTGCCACGTCGAACAGACGCTGGTAGCACCATCCACGGACAAAAAACAACTGCTGACTTAATCAATTCGATCGGGCCTCGGTGGACAGCACTCGGTGACTGTCTTCGGGGCGACCTCTCTCCACCGTGGTGAACTTTACGTGGAACAGTTCCGTCAACGGCGAATTCTCAAGTTGGCGACGACGGGATTTCAGCACAGCTGATCCGACGGCATTTTATCGCTACCGCGTTCTGCTTCTACTGCGGGTATCATTCGTGCCGAGGAGAGATCAAAAGCGGCAGGATTGGTGTCGGCAAGAGCTCTCGGCTGCAGCCCTGAGAAAGGTTCCCCTCGGGAACCGATTCTGTGACGGGTCGGTGCGACGATCGAATCCTCCGACGCGATTGTTCTCCTACAGTAATCTTACCGGAAAGACCCGCTGGGGAGTGCGTCCCGGAAGAGGGAGATTATACAGTCTGAAAAAAATTTCAAAACCGGCGGAGGGCTGATTCTCTGCGGAAAAACAGGCAAAATTTTGCCCGATTCCGAGTCGAAGAGAGGCCTGCTCCTGCGAACAGGCCATAAAAAAAGAGCGGGTGAAGGGATTCGAACCCTCGACAACCACGTTGGCAACGTGGTGCTCTACCAACTGAGCTACACCCGCAGAAGAGAACAAGTTGTTACTGAACGCATTATGTCAAATCGATCGGGGCGGTCAAGAGACAGACCAAACGATTTTGAACCCGATTTCAGTTTTGTAATCCGGGGGTGACCCGGAAATTGACACGACCCTTATAAACGGCCTGACAGCCTGCAGGACAGCGGTTGGGCATCCAAGGTTCGGGCTGAATTCGAGGACTGATACCTCCTCACCACGCATAAAAAATGCCCCGCCAAGGCGGGGCATTTTCCACAGATTGTGTGTTCAGATTTTCGCATTCGGCGAATCGCTCTATTGAGCCATCGCTTCGGCGAGAATCTTGGAAGTGCTCGGACGCATGATGCGGGGATCGACCATTTCTCCCTTCTGGAGGGTCGCCCGGACGTCTTTACCCGAGATGAAGACCGGTTTTTCGTCTTTGTGGTTTTCCATCAGGTCGACGCGTCCCATCGAATCGTAGTAGGCGGCGAATCCGACGTTGATCGGCTTGATCAGCAGTTCGCCGTTCAGGTTATTGAAGATTTCCTGAGCGTCGAAGTCACCCCAGATAGCGGTGCCGTCTTTGAACGGGGCGTCGGCGTGTTTACGGCCGATGACGATGTTGGTGTAGCCCATATTCTGGCGGTAGATGGCGTGCATGACAGCTTCGCTCGGTCCACCGTAGAACATTTTGATGTCGAGACCGAGCAGAATCACGCGGTCGGGAACTTCTTCGCCACGAGGGCCCCAGAGTTCGGGATCGCTGTCGCCATCGCCCATGGCGCGGTCGGTGATCAGCTTTTCGTAGGTTTTCATGCGGATTTCGGCGTTCACGTCGTCGCCTTTAGTTTCACCGATCAGCGGGTTCAGCACGGCGCCGGCGTTTTTGCCTTCGCGAAGGAGAACTTCGAGGGCGTAAACGAGAGCGTACTCGTGTGCGCGGTGGAGCGGGTTGCGGGTCTGAAAGGCAACAGCGGCGTCCCAGCCTTTTTCGGCGAGCAACTTGCGAACTTCGCGGGGAGTCAGCACGTATTCGCCGAAAGCATCGCTTTTCGGCTGCGGGAGGGCTTTGAGTTCACCACCGACGAGATGGGTTTTGTCTTTGTCCAGCTCGAGCACCATGTCGGCACCGGGGTGATCGGTGCGGTCGGTGCCGTAGACGCATTTCAGATATTTGGGTTTGTCCCACTCGTAAACGTCGGTGATGTCAAGTGTGCCGACGATTTCGCCTTTGGGGTTGGTGAGAGCCACTTTCTGGCCGGCCGAGAGCTTACCAGCGAGCTCGGCGGTTACCGGGAAGGCGAGCGGAATCGTCCAGGCGTATTTTTTGCCATTGCTCATCACGACTTTTTCGTCGAGGGCCAAATTCCAGGCGGTGCTGTCCATCGGGCCGGTGAGGGGGCTCAGTGTGCCGTCGGCGATGCGGTAGACAGTAGAGATGTCGGCCGAGGAGACCGGAACTTGCGGCAGATTGGCGGCTTCGGCGAGGAAGGCGTCTTTATCAGAGGCAGAAACGGTACAGCAGACGGGTTCGGGCAAACCACCATGAGGTGCGATCAATTCGGACATGTTTTTCTAATCTCGTTTGGTAAATGAGGGCCGTAAGGTAAATGTGTGTTTACTGGATCGAGTGACTTGCGAACGTCGTGTTCCGGGTTGGCAGGATTTCTCGTCGTGAGAGTCCCGGCGGGGGGAAAGTGGAGGCGGGACGCATCAGGCGGGGCGATTCTAGTCACGCAATCCTACCTGCTGCAACAGTCGGTCGGTCTCCTGATACGCTTCGGTGACCCATTCGACGATTTTATCGGGCTCGGGCGAGTACTCGAGCTCGAGAGAGATAGCTCCCTCGATCTTCATCTTGTTGATTTCTTCCAGGTATGGAAGGAAATTGACGACTCCGCGACCTGGAGGCAAATCTCCGTGAACATGACCGTCGCAGTCCGATATGTGGACATGGATGGCCCGGCCCGCCAGCCGTTGCAACTCAGCCGGGGCGACGTCGGCCAGTTGCAGATGAGAAATATCGATGTTGGCCTGCACGGCAGGATGATCCACATCGTTCAGGAATCGTACCATGTTCTCCACGTTGTTCAATAAAGAGAGAGGGAATGGTTCGAGTTCTAAAGCAATTTTAATACCGAGTTCCGCGGCGTAGGCCCCGAGCACCCGGCAGTTTTCGACGGCCCACCGCCATTGCTCCGCAGGAGGGATGACCTCCCGGTTCCAGATGTATTCGCCCAGAACGAGCAGGAGATTTCCCGCCTTGTATTCGTAGCAGAGGTCGAGATACGCGCGGCAGCGGTCGAGATGAAACCGCTGAACGGATGGATTCAGGTCGATCAATCCGGTGGCGACGCAGCAGATCGACATGATCGGCAGACCCTGTTTTTCACATTCGGCGGGAATGAGCCTCCGCTCCTGAATGGGGATATCGAGCGGGTCCGTAAAGATGTCGATGCAGTCAAATCCGATCTCGCGCGTCTTGGCGATCCCCCAGGCGGTTTCACGCCCGGCCTGCGCCCATGCGGAGTTAATCAGTCCGAGTTTCATTGGTGCTCCACTTCGCGCGAATCAGCGCACTATAATGAGGAGAGTGAATGAGTCCTGCCGTTCGTTCGCCCCGAGTCCGGTTCCAACAGCGTGGGAACTTGTCACCCCGATGTGGCGGCTGGGGAGCTTACGCCCGCTGAACAGGGGTCAAATGTTTTCGCGGATAATCGTTATAACCCCTACTTTTTGGGGGCAATCGCGAAAATGGAGGGTTGCCTGCCCTGTTCGGAAAAGTTCTACTGTAGTGAGAATAGGTAAATTACGACCTTAGTAAGGATTGCGTCTCATATTAGATAAGGTAAGGATTGCCGATCGAATCGACACCCTCAGCACCTGACACAGGCGAGGTTTTTCCGTGAATAAGTTACAGACGTCGTTGGCTTCCCTCGTGGCCGTTATTCCCGCCGCTGTTCTGGCGTTCGTGATCGCGATGGCGATCCTCGAACATGGCGGCAATATGGGCGCCGCCGTCTGGGTCATCAACGGGATCATGCTGATCTGTGTTGGCGTGGTGCTGAGTACTCCCTTCGTCCTGCTCTATCAGCACATGCGTCAGGCGAAGGCCGAGCGTCAGGCTGAAGAAGCGGTTCTGGCAGAAGAAGAAGGCGAAGGCGAGGAAGCCGCGGTCGCGACGATGGACGAGAGCGGCGAAGAGTCCGCGTCCGATATGTTGGGTGAGGACTTCTTCGACGACGGCGATGAACTCGGAACCTCCGGCGTGCTTGTCAGCGAAACGATGACAGGCGATGAGTTCGAAGCCGAAATGGCCGATGACTTCGACAGCGATGATCCGTTCTCGGAGGACTCGGAAGTGATCGTGGCTGAATCGACCGACGAACTCGTCGTGGAAGAATCGGGTGAAATGGAGACGGCGGACGCCCTCGATGCCTATACCGGTCCCGGTGTGGATGAAGACGCCGCCGTGGCCGAGACCGCCGACTTTGATCTCGACGAAGAAGAAACCGGTGAGATTTCCGTCACCGAATCTTCGACTACGATCGCGGCGACTGACGACTTCGACCTGGATGACTTCCTCGATGAATCCGAGATGGCCGAAGCGGGCACCATGGAAGTCGACGAGGACGACGATGATGATTCCGCAGACGCGATTGCTGCTACCGCGGACTTCGCCATGGACGACTTCGATCTCGAGTCGAACGACGAAGTTGCCGTCGTGGAAGAGGAAGAAGTCGTTGAAGTTAATGATGACGAAACGGGCGAAATCAACCTCGATCTCGACGACGACCTCGATCTGCCCGCCGCTGTTGCGGATGTTGATCTCGATGAAGACGAGGAAATGATCGTCGACGTCGAAGAAGAAGCGGTTGTCGAAGTGGAAGAGGATGACGAGACCGATAATCTCGATCTGGGCCTCGACGACGAGGACGACCTGTTCGGCGATGACGAAGACGCCGTTGCTGTAGTCGACGAAGACGAAGCCGTGGAAGAGGACGAAGAAGACGTTCTTCTCGGGGATGATTTTGACGACGATGAAGAAGACCTCTTCATCGAAGGGTTCGACGATGCCGAATCCGCCTCCAACAGCCTTGCCGCCGCGACGGATAACGTCGACCTCGATGATGAAGACATGGCGGGCGACTGGCTGATGAATGACGACGATGATCTGGCCGACGGAGAAGAAGAAGTGGCCGTCGTCGAAGAATCTTCCGAAGCGATCGCCGTTGATGATGACGTCGATGTCCTGGATGACGAAGAAGACCTGCTCGCAGATGACGACAGCGAACCGGAGGTCATCATCGAAGATTCCGCTGTCATCGATCTGGAGGCGGATGATGACTCGGAAGTGATCGCTCTCGATGACGCCGACGTCGTGGAAGAGGACGATGAAGAAGTGGTGGTGGTTGAAGATTCCGCCGTCGATCTCGATTGGGAAGATGACGATATGGATACGGGGACGGAAATCCCCGCCTACAACGCCGACGCGGACGATGACTCGGCTTCGATGGAGACGATCGCCGATATCGATCTCGATGCGAGTGGTGAAGACGATCTCGAAAAAACCGAGACGATCATTGCTCTCGATGATGAGTCAGAGGATGTTGTCATCGAAGATGATGAAGACGCCGCTCAGAACTTCCTCAATTCTCTCGACGATGACGACGACGAGATCGACTTCAGCATGTTCGACGATGATGAAGACGAAGACGAGAAGAAAATCTGATCGAGGCTCGGGCCTTCCGAGGCCTCTTCCTGTCTGATTCAAGTTTCGCATCAGCGCGACTCTGCAGATGTTCTACTTCTGAACGGCTGTGCGGCACGGCGCGGAATTGAGTCGTTCTCTTTTGCCGGTCGATCTGGTAAAATGACGGGACCTCGTTCGCCCGCGCGCAAACATCTCCTCGATAAGTCAGGCCCACCATGTCGACAGAGACAGCCAAAACTGAAGTCGGTAGTTATTTCATTGCCAACTATCCTCCGTTTTCCCTGTGGAAGCCGGAGTTACGCCACGAAATCGAAACCGCCTACGAAAGTGAACCGGACCGCACCGTTCCGCTCGGGTTGTACATCCATATTCCGTTCTGCCGCAAACGGTGCCGATTCTGCTATTTCCGCGTCTATACGCAGCAGAACGCCAAAGCGATTCAGGATTACGTCGACGCCCTCGAAAAAGAATTCGAGATGATCAGCCGGCAGCCCGCCGTGCAGGATCGCCAGCTGAAATTCGTCTACTTCGGCGGTGGTACACCGTCGTACCTGAGTTCAAAGCAATTGCTCTCCCTGCGGGATCGGCTCTCCGAGTACCTCAACTGGGATGATGCCGCAGAAGTGACGTTCGAATGTGAACCGGGGACACTCAATTCGGAAAAGGTGAAAACGCTGAAAGAGATCGGCGTCACGCGGGTTTCTTTGGGTGTCGAGAACTTCAAGGACAGCATTCTTGAAGAGAATGGCCGCGCGCACCTGTCGCCCGAGATTGAGAAAGCGTACGGCTGGATTCAGGATGTCGGCTTTCCGCAGGTGAATATCGACCTGATCGCCGGCATGATTGGGGAGACGAACGACAACTGGCACGCGTGTCTCGAAAAAGCGAACGAGATGCGGCCGGACAATATCACCATCTACCAGATGGAACTTCCGTTCAACACGATCATCTCCAAAGAGATGAAAGACGAAAACAAGGAATCACCCGTTGCCGACTGGGCGACGAAACGCCGTTGGGTGAATGAAGCCATCGACTGGCTGGGTGAGCGCGGATATCACGTCTCCAGCGGCAATGAACTGGTGCTCAATCCCGAGACAGATCATTTCGTTTATCGCGACAATGTCTGGCGTGGCGCCGACCTGGTGGCGGCGGGGGTTTCGTCGTTCGGTCACCTGCAGGGCGTGCATTACCAGAACTACGACAAAATCGAAGATTATAAAGAGGTCGTCAACGAAGGCCGCTTGCCGGTGAACAGGGCGTATCGTCCGACAAAACATCAGCTGCTGATTCGCGAGATGGTCCTGCAGATGAAAGAGGGGCACATTTCGGCTAAGCCCTTTCGGGAAAAATTCGGTGTCGAGATTCTCGAAGAATTCGCGACCCCGTTCCAGCATCAGCAGGAGACCGGTTTTCTCACCATCGAGGGGGACGACATCACGCTGACCCGCAAAGGGCTCCTGCAGGTCGATACGCTGCTCCCCGCTTACTTCGAAGAAGATCACCGGGAAATCCGGTACACGTAAGGCAATCGCAGTGCGCGGGCGATCATAATGCGCGGGTGGCCCAGACAATCACGAAGTGTTGTCTGGGGGCCGAAGGCACACAAAGGCGTCCAACGTATTCGACGGGAGAGTTGAACGGTCTCTGACATTTCCTGCGATTCAACACCTTGTGTTGCTGCGCAACCCAGACAACTCTGACGAGATTGTCTGGGCCACCCTTTTTTGTCAGATCGTGAGTTGGCGGTCGCGGGCGATGACGTTCCAGTGAGCAACGACATCCCCATCACGCACCACATACGCGCACTTATGCAATGCCGAGGTCGGGCAGATGTGCGTCGGAATCGCGATCAGTTCATCGCCCGGTTGATATTCTTTGGCCCGCGGCGTCTGCAGAACCAGGTGTTCCTCGTTCTGCAGGACATGTTCCGCTTCGGGAAGATCGGGGAAAAAGACACGTTTGCCCGAAGGAGGATCGGAGGCGACGCCTTTGGTGCCGAGGTCGAGCGTTAACCGGTCGGCGGTGGGGCGGCTGATGACGCGGGTGAGCATGACGGCCGCGGGTGTGAAGACCATGTCGGGAAACATGTTCGAGTAGCCCGAGTCATTGAAGACACAGGTGCCGGGGCTCAGTTCGAGGACGGGATCGCTGATTTTCGCGTAAACAGGGAAGGAACCGGTCCCACCAGCGACGATACGGGGGACACTGAGTCCGGCGGAGGTCAGTTTTTCTTTGAGCATTCGTGCCGGTTCCCAGCAGGCATTGACGGCCGCTGTCCGCTCTTTGAAGTCGGTCTGATGATTCTGACCATCGTATAAATGAAACCCGCCTGGTTTGAGCCCGGGGGCATCCGCGATCTGTTTATAAAGTTCTTCGGCCTCTTTTCCGGGCAGGAGTCCTGTCCGGTGCAGGCCACTGTCGAGGTCGAGGACGACTTCGATCGAAAGCCCCGCCTTCGAAAACGCTTCGCTTAATTGCGCTACCGGATTAGGGTGATCGGCGGTGACCGAGAACGTCACCTGCGGGTATTTGCGAACGAACTCCACCGCGCGTTTGATGTTGGGGCCGACGATATTGTAGGCGAGAAAAATATCCTCCGCGCCCGCATCGGCCAGCATTTCGGCTTCGGCAAACGTGGCCGCTTTGTGTTTGGTGATTCCCGCCGCCAGCTGCTTACGGGCGACTTCCGCCATTTTGTGTGTCTTGCAATGCGGCCGCAGGCGATCCGTCGAACCGGCGATCTCGATCATTTTCTGAATGTTCTCATCGACAATTTCCTCAAAGACAACCAGTCCGGGACTGATGATGGAACTGGAATCGGAAATGTGATAACGGCCAGTCATACGGGGAACTCACGTTGCGAGGGGGCGAACGGTTGGGGAAATACGATGACGTATTTTAGAGAGTCGTTCGGCGAATTTCATCCCTCGCGATGAGGGGATGGAGGAAAGCTCGACAGTGGCTTTTACTCCAGTGGAAGTTCGGCGGGGGAGAGGGCGAACCAGTGGGTGCGGTCTGAAGAGTCGGAGTCTGGGAAGCGCGTGAAGAGCGCTTCCCGGCCTGCGTCGGTTATGAGGGTACCGGAGATGTCCAGATGTTCTAACCAGGGACGCGCGGTCAGGCAGGGAATGATATCGTCGGTCACCCGTGTATCAGGGATCAGAAGCCTTCGAAGGTCGCTGGGATTGTAATCGCGAAAACTGTCTGCGGTGATGTTCGTATTCGCGGCGTGTATTGTAGTTACGCCCTTATTCAGCAGTAGTGTCATTCCTTCGTCCGTGATTGGATTGTCGTCGAGATGTAAGTCCTTGAGATGGAGCGGCATGAGTTGGGCGGCGCGGTCGTCGTCGATCTTGGCGTTGTTGAGGAGCAATATTGGCAGTTCTTCGAATTGGCTGAGTGTATTAATATCCTGCCGCGTCAAAGGGCGGTCATTCAGCTTGAGATAACCCAGATATCGAAATATCGTGACGTTGTGATCCTCGAGATGTTTTTCACCTGAAAAGGTTGCCAGCTGGGCGAGCCCTTCGTGGGTGACTTTTGTGCCTGAGAGATCCAGAGTGTCACATTCGTGCAGCTCGTCGATCAACTCCAGGCAGGCGTCGTCCACGGAACTGTAGGCGAGATCGAGTTCATAGATTTCCGTTCGTTTGAACAGATGTGCGATATCGTCCTTCTCGAAGGTCAGGCCGCGGAGGGAGAGTTTGTCTGCGCGCGGATCAAGGTCGAGCGACCGGATTCCATCTGCGGAAATACGGGTTCCCCCAATCGTCAGCAGCAGCAGAGGAATCTGGTTCAGGTGAGGAATTGTGGCGTCCGTGACGCGGGTTCGGTCGAGGTACAGCAAGAGCGGGCGACGGTTTATTCTCGGATCGACTACCCGCTCCGCCGAATCATCATTTCGCGACCGTGACTCGGATTGACTAACGCTTTCTTCTTGCGTGATGGGAAGGGAAAGTGCCGCGATTCCTTCGTCACTGATTTCCGTTTGGCCGAGATCGACTTCGTATAGCCTTGGCATCGTGTTCAACGTGGCGATCGCGACGTCTGTGATCCTCGTGTTACGCAGATGGAGCCGTTCGAGATTCGGGTGGTCGGCGAGATGTGCAAGCCCGTCATCTCTGATCGGAGTGTGACTGAGTGTGAGTCGGCGCAGATCGGGAACAGCACTCAGGACCGCGAGCGAATCGTCCGAAATATCGCAATGACGCAAGTCGAGAGACTCGACATTCGTGAGATACTTCAGCTGTGCCATTCCGGCGTCGGTGATATCGAGATGTTCGCGGAAGGCCGACGGGAGTCGGCGCCAGTTCAGCTCAGTGTCGAGTTGCAACAGCATGTCGTCGGTGATGGTGATGTCGCAGCCAAAACAGACTTCCAGCCGGGGAAGTTGGATCAACTCCTTCCAGAACGCGTTCGGATCGCGAACTCGGCCATGGTACAGTTCACGCAAAGACGCACAATTCCGCAGAAATCGAAGTTCGGTTCCATCCAGATACGTGTCATTGATGTTCAGCTGAGAGAGGTGGGATAACTGCCCGATGTACTGGAAGCTTTCTTCGTCCAGACTGATTCCCCGAATGCTGAGGCTGGTGACGGCTGGAAAATGTTGGAGCAGCTTCAGATCCCGATTGGCGATTGGGTCGGTTTCTTCCGAGTCGATAGATAACTCTTTAACCTCGGTGAGGTCGAAGTAACGGGTGACTCCCTCGAATGCGGCACGCGTCTCCACTCCAACATCGGTAGGCGATACAACGGAAAGACTTTCCGTGTCAAACATAGAGGCAAGCGAGTCGAGTAGCCAGGTGTGGGCCTGTTGATAGGCGGAATGTTCATCCGCCTCTTCGGGATTCTTTCGTAGTGCGTAGAACTCCCATTCGTGATTGGTAGCGAATTCAGCGCGACCCCAAGCCTGGTAGGTCAACCACACCACATAGCTCGTCAGCAGTAAGCCCAGGAGGAGCACGAAAACCAAGAATTTCCGAAAAGAACGATTTTTGAGTACCTTCATCGAATCCTCATTAGAGGGACGGGCTAGTTTTTTATCGCATCCATCAACGCAAGTTTATTCATCCTATCCGCTCGCGAATTAAGAAGGTATTCCGATTGCGGAACGGATCCGGGTGATATACCGTAACGGCAGGAGTGCCTCGCTGGATCCTCTTCTTTTCGAGGATTGGGGGCGTTTGACAGGAAATTGGAACTTTTCGCGGAGCGGGAACGTCTTAATGAACGTCTTGTCCGTTGAAAGTCCTACCAGGAGCGTCACATGTTGCGTTTGCTGTTCACGCTGGGTGTTGTCTGCCTCACTTTGAATTTCACCGGCCGATTAAACGGCGCAGAGCCGAAAGGGGGCAATCCGTTGTTCGATCAGGCCGCTCAAAAGCAAAAGGAAGGAAACTGGAACGACGCCTACCAGATCTATAACAAGCTGGCCGTCGACAAACAGACCGACACGACCACGGTCGTCAAGAGTATCGAGTCAATTCCGACCTGTCTGTATAACCTGGATCGGATTGGCGAGATCGATCCCGTGCTGGAACAGGTGGTGACAGCCCATGCCGATGACTGGCGGGTGCTCGCGGCCGTCGCCAGGACGTATGTGTCGCTCCAGCATTATGGTTTTGTCATCGGCG
The DNA here is from genome assembly GCA_002702685.1 of Planctomyces sp. Taxonomy (GTDB): domain Bacteria; phylum Planctomycetota; class Planctomycetia; order Planctomycetales; family Planctomycetaceae; genus Polystyrenella. The sequence continues at coordinate 2,706 of PABD01000102.1, read as the reverse complement.
ATGAGATTACCCGCGGCAACTTGCGGGGATCGGGCCAGTTTGTCGCGCTGGAAGAACGGGATCGTGTGCGCGCATTGCAGTTGTTGACTCAGGCGATGGCGCTTCTCAAGGAGGATGCCGCCGCGGAACCGAAAGAGCGGGGAGACTTCTATCTTGAACTCGCGAACACGGTGCAGATGGGACGTTCCTACTACGAGTCCTGGAGACTGCAGACCCTGACGGATTTGTCCGAGCTGCCGGAAGCAGAGGAATCCCAGGGAAGGTTTGGAGGTTTTCGTCGGTGGGGTGGTCCCAGCTTTGAGGGGGCGCCGGTCGATGATGAGGGGAACCCGATCGTGTTCTCCATTCCCGAAAGCTGGGAGACCGCGAAGTCGGATGGGGAGCGGTGGCGGTGGGCACTTGCACAAGCGGCGGAGAGCACGACCGATCACAAAATGCGGGTGATGTTGCAGCTGGGTGACTGGGGGCAGACCCTGTTCGGCGTGCAGACGTTACAAGATCAACCTTTCTTTTATCGCACCCTTGCGGAAGGGAAATCCGATCCCAACGAACTTGATGCTGATACCGCGCCCTACTCCGTTCATACGCTGGGCGAGAACGAAACTCTCGCGAAGCTGGCGACGGGGATCAAACGGTTCGACCTTCCCGCCGACTTCAGTTACATCCAGATTTTCCTGGAAGTCGCGAAGGAAGATGATGGTCAATACGCGGAACAGGCGCTCTCGCGGCTGGAGAATATCTTTAAAAACCGACGACAATATGTACGCGCAGCGGAGATCATCCGCGAGAACATCAAACGGTTCGGGCCGGGGAACAATGACCACAAAAAGAAAAGCCTCGAGCAGATCGTCGGCAACTGGGGGGAATTCGAACCCGAACAGGAAAGCCAACTGCCGGCAGGCGGAACGCAGTTTCAGTATCGGTACCGTAACGGTGAGGCGGTGCATTTCATCGCCACGGAAATCAAATTGAATGATCTGCTGAAAGATTGCATTGATCACTTGAAGTCGCATCCGCGGCAACTCGATCAGGAGAAGATGCAGTTCGAGAATATCGGGCAGCAATTGATCGAAGGTAACCAGCAGAAGTACCTCGGCAACAAAATCGCGGAATGGGATGTCGATCTCAAACCGCTGGCGGGGCATTACGACAAGCTGGAAACGATCTCAGCTCCGCTGAATCAACCGGGGGTGTATTACGTCACGGCCCGGATGCGGGATGGGAACGAAACCAGCATCGTGCTGTGGGTGAATGACACGATCATCGCCACTAAAGCGGCGGATAAGAAAACCTGGTACCTCGTCGCGGACGCTCAGACGGGAACGCCGATTCCGGGAGCGCATGTCGAGCTGATCGGCGATCGGATCGAACGTTCGCGGCAGCCGGGGCGGCAGAATCGGAACCAGATCGAAATCATTACCAAACACTTTGCCGAATACACGGACAATCAAGGGCAGTTCACGACCGGAATCGATAATGTCGAGAGTGGTCGCTACCAATGGCTGGTGGTCGCGCGGACCAAAGAGGGACGCCTCGCGTATCTCGGTTTTCGGGGGATGTGGCACCAGGAGAAAAATGACCCGGGATACGATCGCCACGTCGCTTACTTCATCAGTGATCGCCCGGTGTACAAACCGAAGGACAAGGTGCAGTTCAAATTCTGGGTTCGAAATCCGCGGTACACAGAAAAGATCGACGATCAGTATGCGAACCAGGAATTCGAAGTTCGCCTGCACGATCCGCAGGGAAAAGAAGTCTGGACGAAAAAGTTCACCGCCGATGCGTTCGGTGGTTTCAGCGGTGACTATGAACTCCCGGAAGGCACCACGCTGGGAACATATTCGCTGAATATCATCAACCATGGCCACGTCCACGGTGGTGGCAGTTTCCGCGTCGAGGAATACAAAAAGCCTGAGTACGAAGTCAAAGTCGATGCGCCTGATGAGCCGGTGCAACTGGGTGAGAAAATCACCGCGACGATCAAGGCGAACTATTACTTCGGTGCCCCGGTCAAGAATGCGACCGTACATTACACGGTCAAGCGAAGTGCCTACTCGAATCACTGGTTCCCGCCGCGTCCCTGGGACTGGTTGTACGGCACCGGGTACTGGTGGTTCGCACCGGAGTATGACTGGTACCCCGGCTTCAATCGCTGGGGTTGTGTCCCGCCGTATCCGTACTGGTGGCCGGTGCAGCAGGATCCCCCGGAAGTCGTCGCCGATCAGGAGGTGCAGATCAATCCGGATGGGACCGTGACCGTCGAGATCGATACGGCCCTCGCCAAAGCGGTGCACGGGAATCAGGATCATCGGTATGAAATCACGGCGGAAGTTGTGGATGAATCCCGCCGCACCATCGTCGGGACGGGCGAAGTCCTTGTCGCCCGGGAACCGTTCGAAATTACAGCGTGGGCCAACCGCGGTTATGCCCGCGTTGGCGAAACGATTGATGCGTCGTTCAAAGCGCAGACCCTGAACCGCAAGCCGGTGACGGGCGAAGGAAAAGTGCGTTTGATCAAGATCACCTATAACGCCGAAGGCAAACCAACGGAAACTGTTGTGGAAGAATGGGATGTCAAAACCAACGACGATGGTCTGGCTGAACAGCGAATGAACCTCGCGGAAGCGGGGCAGTTCCGGATTTCCTACACGTTGACCGATGGAAAAGGTCACACCGAAGAAGGGGCGACCGTTCTCAATGTCTACG